>JAXHUV010000142.1:0-5934 GCA_034189445.1 Pseudomonadota bacterium | reverse complement strand
GTCGGGTCCGGGACCCACGCGCCGGTTATGGAAAGACCCTTCGGGTTCTGGAACACGCCAAGAAACACCGGTCGGATGTACTCACCAAGACCAGCCTGATGCTGGGCCTGGGTGAAACCAAAAAGGAAATCCTGGAAACCATGGACGACCTGCGCGCCATCGGTGTGGATATTCTGACCCTGGGCCAGTACCTGCGCCCCACCCCGAATCACCTGCCGGTGGAACGCTACGTAACCCCCGAAGAGTTCAACCGTTACCGGGAAATCGGTCTTGAGAAGGGTTTCATGGAAGTGCCATCCGGCCCCATGGTCCGCTCCAGCTACCGTGCCGACAAGGTATTCGATAAAAACAATCTTGGCCTCGCCGTGCCAGAAGTTCCCCCGGCCTCCAAGGCCATGCAGATTCCGGTAAAGGCCATCGACTGAGAACAATTCATGCTGACACTGCTGCGAAATGCCCGGCTGAAACACAAATTCTGGTTGCTGAACATTGTCGTTTTTGCGGTTCTCGGCTTGCTGGTTCTTTACGCCATGAACACCATTGCCGGGCAGACCGGCAAGACTTTCGATCAGGTCTTCGCTGAGACAGCGCCCGGCTTTGCGCTGGTTGTGGCTGTGCTCATGGTGCTCGAGATGGCCGGCTCCCAACTGCTGATCTCGTTTATTGAGCGCCATGTGAATCGGCTGAAAAACACCATGGTCGACGTCCAGGCCTCAGGCAATCTGAGTCAAAGGGCAGTGGTGGACTCCACTGACGAAATCGGCGAAATAGCCACTGCCTTCAATGCCATGCAGGGCCGCACCGTGGGGGTAGTCCGAAGCATGAAGGAAGCTATAGAACGCCTGCACCGGGAAGTTGAAGAACTCACCTCGGCGGCCGAAGCCCGCCGGGATGATCTGAGCCGCCAACAGCAGGGCGCCGACCGGTCCGCAGCGGTCATCGAAACCATGCTGCAGAGCTTCACCGGCATTGCCGAACAGGCAGGAATCGCCAAGACCCTGTCCCACGAAGCCAGCGATGCGGCACGGGACGGAAGCACCCGTGTCGGCCAGAGTGCCGACAGCATCCGCAAGCTCGCCGATATGGTGCGCAATTCCGCCAGTAGTGTCGAAGCACTGGCCGAGAACAGCCATGAAATCAGCCACGCCATCACCGAGATCCGGGGTATTGCCGAACAGACCAATTTGCTGGCCCTGAACGCGGCCATCGAGGCCGCCCGGGCCGGCGAACATGGCCGCGGCTTTGCCGTAGTTGCCGATGAAGTGCGTAAACTGGCCCGGCGGGTTCAGGACTCCACCGATCAGATTCAGGGCACCATCGATCGCCTGCTCAATGCCATGGATACTGCCGTGAACCAGATGACCGAGAGTTCCGAGGATGCCACCCGCTGCGTTGAGGAATCCGAGGAAGGCCGCCGTTCACTGGAAGCCATTAATGGAGTGGTCAGCCGGATCGATCATACCAACCAGGAAATCGCCAACGTTTCTGCGGAACAGACCGCTGGCACCGACGACGTGTTGGCCAACGTACAGGGCATTCGCGAAACCACTCAGAATATGGTGACCCAGCTTACCGAGAGTGCAGAAATGAGCCGTCGCCTGAAAAGGCTGATCGATTCCCTGGAAGAAGCCTCATCAAAGGTCACGGTTCACTGAGGTTTATGGCACACTCTGCACTCGTTTGAACTGGGCAGAGTAGTTGTTCATGAATCGCCTTCGCACGCGCCCTTTATGACCGCCTGATTTTTCCGCATCCCTTTATTATCCTCGCGGCTTTTGCCTTGTTGCTGGCCCTCGCCGCCATCATGGTGATGTTCCTGACCCTGTTCCGCTCCCTGAAACTGGCACTGATCGGCATTGCCCCCAGACTGAGCGCCACAGGCTCGGTCCAAAAAAAGGCCACACCAGTTAGTGCGACCCTTCTCCAAACCAGCTAGCGGGAAAGCAGAATTACTGCATGCCCTGGCCTTGGCCCTGCTGCATCTGACGCTGTTGCTGCATTTGCTGTTGCATCTGCTGCATACGCTTATCCAGCTCGTCGCGCTGCTCCTGGGTGAACACGCTGTCTACCTTCGCCTGCATCAGGGTGGACAGAGCCGCGATCTCGCCGGTCACATCGCCCAGCTTCTCGGCATGCTCGCGAATGGCCGCTTCATCAAAGTCTGATTTGATCTCACCTTGCATCTTTTGCTGCAGTGCACGGGCTTCCTGGCGCAGCTCGCCGATTTCGCCCTGCATCTCGTCGATAATTGCACGGATTTCGGTTTGCTGATCCTCGGTCAGCCCTACCATCTGGGCCAGTTGGGCAACCTGATCGGGCTGGCCACCGGATTGCTGGGCCACGGCCGGAACCGAAAGACTCAGGGCGACCAGGGCAGTACCAAACAGTTTCGCAAGCTTCATAACTCTCTCCATTAACTGGGTGGCCAAAATCTCAATACCACCGACATACATTGGTTTCATCGTTCAGGTCGTACACCCTAAAACATACAGCTCCGGTTTTTCACCCCAATCAGCCTTTTTTTTATACATACTACTCAGTATCGTCCGCCAAAAGCCGCCACACACGGAGATTTGAACAAATATGACAGTTTGGTCATTACCCTTCATAATGGCGCCGTTTAACCCTATCCGGAGCAAATTCAATGGCCATCAACTGGTTTCCAGGACACATGCACAAGGCCCGCAAGGAAATCAAGAAAGTCATGCCGCAGATGGATCTCATCATTGAGGTTCTCGATGCTCGGATTCCTTTCAGCAGCGAAAATCCGCTGGTGCCGACCCTTCGTGGTGAAACGCCACTGATCAAAGTCTTGAACAAACGCGACCTGGCAGATCCAGAGATTACTGAACACTGGCGAGCCTGGCTTGAGAAAGAGCGCGGGGTACGCGCCGTCACCCTCACCCACAACCAGCGCAATGAGGCACTGTCCATCCTCAAACTGGCCCAGGATATGACGCCAGATCACGATCGCCAGAAGAGTGCATTGCGGGTGATGATCCTCGGTATTCCAAATGTCGGCAAGTCCACACTGATCAACACTCTGGCAGGACGCCCCGCGGCCAAAACCGGAAACGAGCCGGCGGTTACCAAGGCCCAACAGGCCATCAAGCTGCCCGATAACATTCTGCTCTACGACACCCCGGGCTTCCTCTGGCCGAAACTGTCCCCCGAAGCCTGTGGTTACCGGCTGGCGATTACCGGCGCAATTCGCAGCGCGGTTCTGGATTTCGAGGATGTGGCCATGTTTGAGGCCGAGTTCCTGCTGGAAGCCTACCCGGAGCTGGTCAAAGCCCGTTACGGATTCGAGCGGTTACCAAAGGACGGCCTGGCGCTGATGGACGGTATCGCAGCCAAACGGCATTTTTTCGGGCGCAGCGGTGTTCCGGACCTGCACAAGGTCTCCGAGGTATTACTTAACGAATTCCGGTCTGGCAAACTGGGCCGCATTTCCCTCGAAACCCCGAAGATGGTCGAGCGCGAAGCCTTGGCAGCCGATGAAGCGTTAAACTGAACACTCCCCGACCTCCCCTTACCAAGGTCAAATATCCTATTTGTCCCAAAACGCCTAGACTGATCAGTAAGATAAATGATCGCGGAGTTGGCCATTTCGGCCAGCCGGTAAGGAGGAACTTATGAGACGCGTCGTCGTCACTGGCATGGGCATCGTTTCCTGCCTCGGCAATTCACTGGATAAGGTCAGGGACAGCCTGAAAAACGGGAAATCAGGTATCCGTTTCAACCAGACCTATAAAGACATGGGCTTCCGCAGCCAGGTCGCCGGCTCGGTGGATGTGGACACATCCGTTATCGACCGCAAGATCCGCCGATTCATGGGGCCGTCGGCCATGTACGGTTTCCTGTCCATGGAGCAGGCCATTGCCCAGGCGGGGCTGGCCGAAGATCTGATCTCCAACGACCGCACCGGCCTGATTGCCGGCTCCGGCGGCGCCTCCTGTTCCAGCCAGGTGGAGGCCACCGACATCATGCGCGAGAAGGGCGTGAAGCGCATCGGGCCCTACATGGTTCCCCGCATCATGACCAGCACGGTTTCCGCCTGCCTGGCCACTGCTTACAAGATCCGTGGCGTGAACTACTCCATGTCTTCAGCATGCGCCACCAGTGCCCACTGCATTGGCCACGCCATGGAGCAGATTCAGGCCGGCAAGCAGGACATCGTGTTCGCCGGCGGCGGTGAGGAAGAGGACTGGAGCCTGACCATGATGTTCGATGCCATGGGTGCGCTTTCCACCAAATATAACGACGCGCCGGAAACGGCTTCCCGCCCCTTCGATGCCGGTCGGGACGGTTTCGTGATCGCCGGCGGTGGCGGCATGGTGGTGCTGGAGGAGCTGGAGCACGCGAGGAAACGGGGTGCCAATATTATTGCCGAGCTTACCGGCTACGGCGCCACCTCCGATGGCTACGACATGGTCGCGCCCTCCGGGGAAGGCGCCCAGCGTTGCATGAAGCAGGCCATGGCCACCATCCGGGGCAAGATTGACTATATCAATGCCCACGGCACCAGCACCCCCGTTGGCGACCTTGCGGAGATAGGCGCGGTAAGGGCCACCTTCGGTTCGGGAATACCGGCTATTTCCTCAACCAAATCGCTGTCTGGTCATTCACTCGGCGCCGCCGGTGCCCAGGAGGCCATTTATTCGCTGCTGATGCTGCAGAATGGGTTCATAGCCGGCACCAGAAACCTGAACAATCCCGACGAGAAAATCAGCGATATTCCTTTGGTAGGCCCGGAAGGTCGCGAGGCATCATTGAATACCGTGATGTCCAACAGTTTCGGGTTCGGGGGAACCAACGCGTCATTGGTCTTTGAAAAAATGTAGGTCTGCTTTTACAAGGGCCCACGGGCCCTTATTTTTAAAAATACCCCATGATGGTGGAACTTGATCATTGTCAAACACAGCCATCCGTACTAAGGTATATATTTGACATGGATCAAATCGGGCGGATTATTACATATGGCTCAAGCAATTCCGTTTCGTCTGGTCTCCCGTCTCAAGGCACCCTGTCACCACTGCAGTCTGAGCAACCTTTGCCTGCCTCTGGCGATTGAAGAAAACGACCTCGACCGCCTGGAAGACATTGTCGAGCAGGGGCGCATCTTCAACCGCGGTGAACAGATTTTTGACCAGAGCATGCCTTTCCGCGCCTGCTTCGCGGTGAAAAGCGGGGCCATCAAGACGTCGATTATTACTGAGACCGGTGAGGAGCAGGTGACCGGCTTTTTCATGCCTGGTGAACTGGTGGGCCTGGACAGCATTGGCACTGAGCACTACGCCTGCACAGCGAGGGCACTGGAACGGACCAGTGTGTGCGAGTTCCCGGTCGACAAACTGAAAGAACTGACTAGCAAACTGCCGGAATTGCAGCACCACATGTATCACCTGATGAGCCAGGAAATCCAGAACAGCCATCAGCTGTCCATGCTGTTGAGCAAAAATACTGCCGAAGAGCGCATCGCGGCCCTGCTGCTGTCGCTGTCCAGCCGGTTCCGGCGCCGCCGGATGTCCCCGACCACCTTCAGCCTGCCCATGGCGCGCAACGACATTGCCAACTTCCTGGGGCTTGCTGTCGAAACCGTGAGCCGGGTCTTCACACGTTTCCAGAATCAGGGAATCATCAAGGCCCGGGGCCGGGAAGTTGAACTTCTGGATATCAAAGCACTGCAGATGGGCAGCCGGGAACTCTCCCGACAAAGCCATAACCGATAATCTGATTCAAGCCCGCCGGTGACGTCATCTGGCGGGATCACTTGCTACTTCCCTGCCATTGTTCTGTTTGAGCATGACCAGCTCATCCACCAGCCCCGAGCGCCATGGCATCTGTTTGATGCCGAAGGTATTGCGGATCTTGGTGCAGATCAGCGTGGTATTGACCGGCTCAAGATGTCCCCACGCCGGAATCTCATCCACC
>JAXHUV010000141.1:0-6021 GCA_034189445.1 Pseudomonadota bacterium | reverse complement strand
GTACCAGTCCGCACTGACATCTTTCAGCTCGTCTCGCTTTTCGGCGCCCCTGTAACCCGCATCAGCAAAGATGAATGCTTCTTCACCGTGTAGCAGTTGATCAGCCTGATTAAGGTCGTGCTCATTGGCCGCAGTTGTCGTGAAACTGTGCGTGATGCCGGTGCGGGCATCAACCCCGATGTGAGCCTTCATCCCGAAGTGCCATTGATTCCCTTTTTTGGTCTGGTGCATCTCGGGATCACGTTCGCCCGTTTTGTTCTTGGTGGAGCAGGGAGCTTCGATGATGGTGGCATCGACCAGTGAGCCCTCTTTCAGCAGGACACCGGCTTCAGACAGCCATTGGTTTACCTCTTCAAAAATCTGTCGAGCCAGACCGTGGCGCTCCAAAAGATGACGGAAGTTCAGGATAGTGGTGTGATCGGGGATGGCCTTGTCCAATGACAATCGAGCGAACAGCCGCATGGACGCGATCTCATACAGCGCGTCTTCCATGGCGGGGTCACTGAGGTTATACCACTGCTGCATGCAGTGAATGCGAAGCATTGTAGACAAGGGATACGGTCGACGACCATTGCCAGCCTTGGGATAATGAGGCTCGATGACGGCTTCGAGACGCGCCCACGGGATCAGCTTGTCCATTCGGCCCAGAAACTTTTCCTTGCGGGTTTGACGGCGCTTGTTGCTGAACTCGCTGTCCGCGAATGTAAGTTGCTGATCCATCGGTGCGTCCTCAATCGTGTACAGCGGGCATTATCCCATGCAGTGGACTTATTCGCAGCTTCCTTAAGTAAGAACCTCTATCTAATTTGGAATCGGATGTCGTCCGGCAGCTATTTCCCACCGTCCGTCAAAGCAGTTCCAATTCCGAAGAAAAGTGGAGGAGAAAGATTGCTCGGGGTACCCACGGTTAGCGATCGTATAGCGCAAACTGTGGTTACTATGACGCTGGAACCTATCCTGGAACCTGTCTTTCATGTGGACTCGTACGGGTATCGGCGCGGGAAATCCCCGCATGATGCGCTTGCGATCACGCGAAAGCGGTGCTGGGAAAGGGACTGGGTGCTGGAGTATGACATCCGTGGCTTGTTTGATCATATTGATCATGAGCTATTGCTCAAGGCCCTTGACCACCATTGCTCTGAATCCTGGGTGCTGCTGTATGTGAGGCGCTGGCTAACGGCACCGATGCAGACGAAAGATGGTAAGCAGGAACGACGGAACGTTGGCACACCACAAGGTGGCCCGTTATCGCCAGTTCTGGCAAACCTGTTTCTGCATTATGCATTGGATCGTTGGCTGACCGTTCGTCATCCGGATATCCCATTCTGCCGATATGCAGATGACGGAATACTGCGTTGTCGAAGTGAGCGTGAGGCTCAGTATCTGCATTCCCAGCTAGATATGCGTGAGGTGGACCCAATAGCTATTCACAGAGATGCCCAACAAACGAGTATACTGGCCTGTGTTTGTCCAGGCTGCTCGGATAAATCACCATCAGCTCCTTGCTAAGGCCAGGCTCACTCACGGGAATAGCCACCAGACTTCCATTTTGGACCTCCTCCCGTACAGAACTTTCAAGCACCAACGATGCGCCAAGTCCGACCTTAACCGCTTGCTTGACGGCTTCGGTGCTACCCAGCTGCATAGATACCGTCGGAAATGGCCCATGCTCACCGAAGTAGGTCGCCAAAAGCCGGCCAGTGCCGGTGCCGGGTTCGCCGCCGATCAGAGCCATGTTAGACAGCGTATCGCGGTCGATATCGGTTCGACGGGCTAACGGGTGACCAGGCGGAACGATTAGAACAACGGGCTCGTTACGCCACGCCTGAGCATGGAATCCGGGTAGATCATGCCACCACTCCATAATCGCCACGTCCAGCTCACCGTCCGATAAATGCCGTGCAATAGTCGGATTGGAATCTATTACCACATCCACCTCGGGCCCTACGCCCAGCTCCTTGTAACGACGGATGTAGGGCTGGAGCATATAAATCCCAATATTGGAGCTCGCCCCAACGCGAAGTCGAGCCTCCATAATGGAAGATCTCGCCTGCTCCTCCAGCCGGAGCAGACTTCGGGCAAAAGGCAACAAGGTTAAGGCAGCCCGGGTTGGCTCACAGCCAGAGCGCCCCCTGTGGACCAATAAAACGCCAAGTTGGTTTTCGAGTTTTTGAAGGTGCTGGGACAGTGTGGGTTGTGCGATGTCCAACTGGCGGGCTGCGGCCTGAAACCCGTTGTGGTCCAGCACCGCCACGAAACTCTTCAGCCAGACAAGATTCAGCATGGGCCGCTCTCGCGGCCACTGGGATCATTGATCGCATCACCCGGCCGCTCACCCCGAAGCACTTGCAGAATGTTCCGAGCAGCGCGTTGCTCGATAGCCAGACGCACCTGGCTGACTGCCGATCCGATGTGAGCAGTAAACAGCGTGTTGGGGTGGGCCCTGAGCCCCTGGGCGATCTCCCTCGGACGATCTTCTCTCGCCCAATCTTCCATCTCAAACACATCAGCGGCGTACCCCCCCAACTGACCGGATTGAAGCGCTTGCAGAACACTACCCTCATCCACCACAGATCCACGGCAGGGATTGATAAGGAATGCGCCCGGTTTCATTCCTGTTAGCGTTTCGCGATTAATGGTGTGGAGGGTTTGCTCATTGAGCGCCAGTGCCAGGATCACAATATCTGACTGGGCCAGCAGCATCTTGAGGGGAGTATGGGACAAACCCAGTGCCTGCTCATGCTGCACGGGTAAACGTTCCGGCTGGGAATAGATTAAATCCGCTCCCCATCCGTTCAGGCGCTGCGCCACCGCTTGGCCGATGGCCCCCATACCCACAATACCAATCCGTGAGCCTTCGATCCCCTGCCCATAGAAGCGTGGTGTCCAGCCAGTAAATTCACCGGATCGAACGAAGTGGTCCGCCGCCTTGACTTGTCGGGTGAGACTGATCGTCAGCCCGACCGTTAGCTCTGCAGTAGGCACGGTTAGCAAATCCGGTACAAATGTCAGCCAAACCCCATGACGCGTGCAGGCATCCACATCAAAGTTGTCATAGCCTTTCAGGGCTGCACCAATCACCTTCAAGCGCGGACACCCCTGTAGGAACTCCACTCCAACTCGGTCTGGCATGAACGCCATCATCGCATCAGCGTCTGCAACGCGCGCAGCCACTTCCTCCTGGGGCAACGTGGCGCCGGATTGGTTGGTGACCAGCTCGCAATCTTGGGCAAGTTCATCCAGAACACTGTCATGGATCTTATGGGTTATCACAACCTTGGGTTTCATAGATGGTCCTTATTTGAATTTCTTACGAAGGCGGCCACTGAGACTGTCCACGACGGTGACCATCAACAAGATGACAATGAGAATGGCGCTGACTTCCTGATACTGCATGATTCTCAGCGAGCCCATCAATTCGAAGCCAATACCACCGGCACCCACCATGCCCATTACGGTCGAGGCACGGAAATTGTATTCCCAGCGATAAATGGACACGTCCGCGAATTGAGGAAGTGCTTGTGGCAGCACGGCGTGATAGAGCACCTGCAAGCGAGTAGCGCCGGCAGCATCGGCCGCTTCCACTGGCGCCTCATCTACATGCTCAATCGCTTCGGCAAAAAACTTTCCAACCATGCCAATGGAGTGAAGACCGAGCGCCAGTACGCCAGGCAACGCCCCAAAACCAACAGCAGCCACGAAGATGATGCCCATGATCAGTTCCGGGACTGAACGCAAACCGTTTAAAAGGGTTCGAGTTACTTGGAACACCACCGGATGTGGAGAGGTGTTGCGCGCAGCCAGGAATGCCAGTGGCACAGACAAGGTTACTGCAATGGCAGTACCGGCAATGCTCATCGCAAGCGTGTCGATTAACGGCGACACCCAGCTGGCCACATTGGTGAAGTCAGGTGGAAGAGATTCGCCAATGAGTGTGCCTATGGCTGGCACGCCATTGGCAAGTGTATTGAAATTGAGCAGCCCTACGTACCAACTTGCGACAAAAATGATGAGCAGCACTAACAGCGACTGTCCGAGTTTTTTCCGCCAGCCTTTCGCGTGCTCATCCAGCACGGAGGCCGACGGGGCCGGCGACAGAGTCGCCGGTTCCGTCGTTGTATAGTTCATGGGGCACTCCTCACATTTTTGCGAAATCAAGATTGAGCAGGCCACCCATAGCGCGGATGACATCGTAATCTTCGTCGGTAATTGCCGCGAATCCCTCAGCCTTCAGGTTGTCGAGAATCTCCGGGTCATCGATCTGCAGAAAGGCTTTCTGAATGTTGCTCTTCAGCTCAGGGGCCAGGTTCGAACGCATGGCCCAGGGGTATTGAGGAAAGTCACCGCTGTAGCCCAGCACTTTGACCTTGCTCCGATCAATCAAACCGCGGTCCATCACATGCTCGAAGATAACTTCGGACAACCCTCCGGCGTCGGCATTGCCATTGGCGACGTTAACCGCAACAGCGTCATGGCTACCGACGAAATGAGCCTCATAGTCCTTTCCGGCTTCGAGCTCTGCCTTCTCAAGGAGTACGGTCTTGGGGATCAGGTGGCTGGAAGTGGATGCGCGGTCACCGTAGGCCATTTTCTTGCCTTTGATATCCGCGAAGGAGCCAACGCCAGAGTCCGCATTGGCAATAATGATGGAGCGATAAGTCGGCTTCCCGTCTACCACCATGGCGGCAAAGGGTTCAATGTCACTCTTACTCTTGGCCATCACATAGGACAACGGACCAAAGTAAGCCAGGTCAATTCGGCCAAAACGCATGGCTTCGATCATGGAGGAGTAATCGGTGGTAACAATCAGTTCTACTTCCTTACCAAGAGTGGTTTCCAGGTAATCCTTCAAAGGTTGGTTTCGCTTGATCAGTTCTGACGCGTTCTCATCCGGCAGCAAGGCAACTTTCAAAAGATCAGGGTCTGTATCTGCGGCATGGGCTGACCAATGGATGCCGAGCATCATTATCAGAGCCAGCAAAGAGTGAATCATTGTCTTCATTGTGCTATCTCCAGTACGTCTGTCGTTATCGGGGTGGTCTTAGGTTTATGGATGGCTGGTTTGCCTTCCGCAGCTACCACGCTGGGTGAACGGTGGTAAATCTCGTCCAGGTGTTTCGATTTCAGGTTTTCAGGAGCATCGTCAAAAACGATATGAGCGTTCGAAAGGCCGATGATCCGGTCTGCAAAACGCTGGGCGTATTCCAATTGGTGCAAGGAAATAACCGCGGTGATTCCATCTTCCTGACAAATATCGCGCAGTAGGCCGAGTACCTTTTCAGAAGTGGCCGGATCCAGGCTGGCAACGGGCTCATCGGCAAGAATCATGGATGGTTGCTGCACCAATGCTCTGGCGATTCCAACCCGCTGCTGCTGGCCGCCGGACAACTGATCTACTCGGGAAAGCGCTTTGTCAGCCAGACCTACGCGGTCGAGGCATTGCAGAGCCAACTCCAGGTCCTGCCGGGGCAGGGGAAGCAGGCTTCGCCAAGTACCGTGATACGCAAGTCTGCCTGTCAGCACATTCTGTAACGCGGTGTATCGTTCGATCAGCTGGTGATGCTGGAACACCATGGCGGTGCGGCTGCGGTGCTGTCGCAGGATTCTACGGTTGGTCAGTTCACCAAACTCGCCAGACACAACCTTCCCGGTTGTGGGCTTAACCAGGTGATTCAGTGAACGAAGCAGAGTGGATTTACCCGCGCCTGAAAGTCCCAGTAGCACGGTGAATTCGCCCTTGTGAAAGTGAACGTTGGTGGGTTTGAGCGCGAGGACGTTTCCCGGGTAGGTTACGCCCATACTCTCGACTCGAAGCATCACATTGGTTGATTGAGTTGGGGCCACAGGATCACCTTTTGCAATAAATAAGCTCGCCGTATTGCGAGTTACAATTGAACGATAAAGCTGAGAGATGACACCGTCGTGTCACTGACGTGACAGTTTGATGAAGTGCTTTTGGTTCGCAAGGATTTTCCGAAGGGCTCTGTGAAATACATGGAGCTCAGCCAAAGTGGAACGAGC
>JAXHUV010000140.1:2500-6084 GCA_034189445.1 Pseudomonadota bacterium | reverse complement strand
GGTGACGATGGGGTCTGAAGCGTTCATCCAAACGCCAGCAGCCGCGCACTCTGTTGAGGCGCGGCTGGAAGGTGCTGATATTGTTAGAGAATTAGTATTGGTTGCGGGAGTAGGATTTGAACCTACGACCTTCAGGTTATGAGCCTGACGAGCTACCTGGCTGCTCCATCCCGCGGTGTTTGTTTTGTTTGTTGTCGTTTTGAGAGAATTGGGGTTCTTATTAGGTTTGGCGGTGCCCTACTCTCCCACACCTTAAGATGCAGTACCATCGGCGCAACAGCGCTTAACTTCCGGGTTCGGGAAGGGACCGGGTGTTTCGCTTGTGCTTTGGCCACCAAACCGAATAAGAACCCCGCTAGACTTTATTTGTCTAGCAAATCAACGTTTTGACCTTTTTAGGAGGTCAACGAGTTGTCCAAGTTTTGTGTATGCGTTTTTGGTGTGGCTGTCTTTTACTGGATCAGATCAAGCCAATCGGGCGATTAGTACCGGTCAACTGAATGCATTGCTGCACTTACATCTCCGGCCTATTGACGTGGTGGTCTTCCACGGCCCTCAGGGATACCTTGTTTTGAGGGGGGCTTCCCGCTTAGATGCCTTCAGCGGTTATCCTTTCCGAACATAGCTACCCAGCACTACCGTTGGCACGATAACTGGTCCACCAGTGGTTCGTTCACCCCGGTCCTCTCGTACTAGGGGCAACTCCTCTCAAGTATCCTACACCCACGGCAGATAGGGACCGAACTGTCTCACGACGTTCTAAACCCAGCTCACGTACCTCTTTAAACGGCGAACAGCCGTACCCTTGGGACCTGCTCCAGCCCCAGGATGAGATGAGCCGACATCGAGGTGCCAAACGGTGCCGTCGATATGGACTCTTGGGCACCATCAGCCTGTTATCCCCGGCGTACCTTTTATCCGTTGAGCGATGGCCCTCCCACTTGGGACCACCGGATCACTATGGCCGTCTTTCGACTCTGCTCGACTTGTCAGTCTTGCAGTCAGGCTGGCTTCTGCCATTGCACTCAACGAGCGATGTCCGACCGCTCTGAGCCAACCTTCGCGCGCCTCCGTTACGATTTAGGAGGCGACCGCCCCAGTCAAACTACCCGCCACACAGGGTCCCGGATCCGGATAACGGACCGCGGTTAGACATCAAGCAGAACAAGGGTGGTATCTCAAGGATGACTCCACAGGAACTAGCGTTCCTGCTTCAAAGTCTACCACCTATCCTGCACATGTTGTGCCTGATGCCAGTGTGAAGCTGTAGTAAAGGTGCACGGGGTCTTTCCGTCTAACCGCGGGAAGCCTGCATCTTGACAGGCAATTCAATTTCGCTGAGTCGATGTTGGAGACAGCGGGGAAGTCGTTACGCCATTCGTGCAGGTCGGAACTTACCCGACAAGGAATTTCGCTACCTTAGGACCGTTATAGTTACGGCCGCCGTTTACCTGGGCTTCAATTCGGAGCTCTCACCCCTCCTTTTAACCTTCAGGCACCGGGCAGGCGTCAGACCCTATACGTCGTCTTGCGACTTCGCAGAGCCCTGTGTTTTTAGTAAACAGTCGCCACCCCCTGGTTTGTGCCCCCAGCTTCCAGTTGCCTAGAAACCGGGCCTCCTTCTCGCGAACTTACGGAGGTATTTTGCCGAGTTCCTTCAACATCGTTCTCTCAAGCGCCTTGGTATTCTCTACCAGTCCACCTGTGTCGGTTTAGGGTACGATCTTATGTTAGAGCTATTTCCAGGAACCTCTAAGCAGCCCATTCAATCCAATAAGGATGAACTACCTTCGAGATCCGTCACTTCTAACTGGCCCAGGAATATTAACCTGGTTCCCATCGACTACGCCTTTCGGCCTCGCCTTAGGGGTCGGCTTACCCTGCTCAGATTAGCTTTAAGCAGGAACCCTTGGACTTTCGGCGACAGGGTCTCTCACCCTGTTTGTCGCTACTCATGTCATCATTCTCACTAGTGATCTCTCCACCGGATGGCTCACGCCCCGGCTTCATCGAAAGTTCTCTGCCTCCAATACATCCCGAAGGATGCTAAGGAGGCGTAGAACTATGTCACACTACGCTCCGCTACCATGCACTATGTGCATCCTCAGCTTCGGCTCATGGCTTGAGCCCCGGTACATCTTCGCCGCAAGACAACTTAATTAGACCAGTGAGCTGTTACGCTATCTTTAAAGGATGGCTGCTTCTAAGCCAACCTCCTGGTTGTTTTGGTCGTCTCACCTGCTTTCCCACTTAGCCATGAATTAGGGGCCTTAGCTGGAGGTCAGGGTTGTTTCCCTTTTCACTACGGGCGTTAGCACCCGCAGTGTGTCTGCCGTATATTACTCTCGGGTATTCGGAGTTTGGTTAGGATCAGTAAGCCTGTGGGGCCCCATTACCCATCCAGTGCTCTACCCCCCGAGGTATTCGTACGACGCTCTACCTAAATAGATTTCGCGGAGAACCAGCTATCTCCGAGTTTGATTGGCCTTTCACCCCTAGGCACAACTCATCCCGACCTTTTTCAACAGGTGTGGGTTCGGACCTCCAATTAGTGTTACCTAATCTTCATCCTGGTCATGCCTAGATCACTCGGTTTCGGGTCTAATCCGACTAACTCATTCGCCCTATTAAGACTCGCTTTCGCTGCGCCTACACCTAACGGCTTAAGCTTGCTAGTCAGACTAAGTCGATGACCCATTATACAAAAGGTACGCGGTCAGCCCTCAAGGGGCCTCCCACTGCTTGTAGGCGTCCGGTTTCAGAAACTGTTTCACTCCCCTCGTCGGGGTGCTTTTCACCTTTCCCTCACGGTACTGGTTCGCTATCGGTCAGTAAGGAGTACTTAGCCTTCGAAGGTGGTCCTCCGATCTTCAGACAGGATTTCACGTGTCCCGCCCTACTTAATACGTCCAATCGTGCTTCTCATACGGGGCTATCACCCACTATGGCAGACCTTCCCAGGTCTTTCTGATCACACTCAAGGCTCGGCTGGTCCCCGTTCGCTCGCCGCTACTAGGGGAGTATCATATTGATTTCCTTTCCTCTGGGTACTTAGATGTTTCAGTTCCCCAGGTTTGCTCTTAAAACCCTATGTATTCAGGTATTAAGTATCTGGTTCAGCTCAATATCAACTGCAGTGCAGATAATATCAAACTGTCAGATGGGTTGCCCCATTCGGAAATTCATGGATCAAAGCTTATTCTCAGCTCCCCATGACTTATCGCAGAGTATCACGTCCTTCATCGCCTCTTACTGCCAAGGCATCCACCAAACGCCCTTCTCGCGCTTGATTTGATCCAGAAGAAGACAAGCTTCTCCTGCGCTGCACCCGCCTTTTGACTTCGGGTGAGCATTAATCAAATGCATACATTTTCCCGTTTCCCCCACTGGTTCGTTGGGGGAACGTTGCGTGACATACTGTATTGGTATGCCACACGGTTAGTGTACTTAACTTGGAATAGTATCAAACTTGCAGCTCTGCCGAAGCAGTCTGCTGATCATCGCCTTACACGGCGCGATCAGTTTGAAACTGATGTGTATCTCTCTATACGATGTTAATTCGTCCAGTTGGACGGGTAAGGACT
>JAXHUV010000014.1:0-21197 GCA_034189445.1 Pseudomonadota bacterium | reverse complement strand
TTTCATCATTACCTTTCAGCGCTCCTGCTGCTTGGTATCGGCTGGAATTTCCTCTTTGTCGGCGGCACAACGCTGTTGCCCCAGGGCTATCGGGATGTGGAGCGTTTCCGTGTCCAGGGGCTGAACGACATGATGGTCTTTGGCTCCCAGGCCACCGCTGCGCTGTCGGCCGGCGCCATTCTGAGCTGGCTTGGTTGGGGCGGGCTGGTCATGGTTGCAGTGCCTTTCCTCATAATTCACGGGTTGTTGATGACGCTTTGGCTGTGGCGGGAACAAGCGCCCGACGCTGCAGTTAACGGGAGAGAATAATGCTTATAGATTTCGAGGGTATGGATCCGAAGGATGCCTACCACATCCTGACCCAGACGGTTATTCCCCGGCCCGTAGCCTGGGTTCTGAGTGAAAATCCCGACGGCGACTTCAATCTGGCGCCGTTCTCGTTTTTCACGCCCATCACCAGTAACCCGTCTTTGCTGATGATTTCCGTCGGCAAAAAGCCGGCGGAGGGCGTTTCCAAGGACACCCGGGTTAACATTGAGGCGAGGAAGCAGTTTGTTGTCCATATCGCTCATCGTGATCTCGCTGCGGCGGTCACTGAATCCTCACGCACTCTGCCCCACGGCGAATCCGAGTTGAAGAGTCTGGATCTGGAGTTGGTGGATTTCGAGGGTTCAGGCTTGCCACGGCTCAAGGACTGCCATGTGGCCTTTGCCTGTGAACTCTACGACATCAAGGAGATTGGTGCCGCGCCACAGTCGCTGGTATTCGGTAAAGTCACCCGAGTTTGGGTATCGGATGCGGCAGCGCGATACGATGACAAGAACCGTCTGACCTTCGATGGCGCGGCCATTGACCCTCTCGGCCGTCTCGGGGGAAGCGAATATGTTACCTTCGGTGAGATTCTCAAGATCCCCCGGCCATCATGAACCGGGGGTAGGGCAAAGCAATGGATCAGCTTAATCTCCGCCATCTTTACTATTTCTGGGTGATCAGCCGGGAAGGCTCGATTGCCCGGGCTAGTGAGGTCCTCCATCGGGACAGGCATTAAAATGATGCTTGGCCAGGGTCTGGTTACACAGCTCCCGAACGGCTTCAACGTTATGCCCAAGCTTATCAGGTAATCGTTCGGTACCCAGCACAGGAACCTCCATAAGCCCTGCAATGGTGGCCAGAACGATACACCGGTCCACCACTTCATCACCGTGGCTTATGGCCGGCATCAGCTTCTCCTGAACATCAATAAGCAGCAGTGTCGATTGCTCGGCTTTCATCAGCATTGCTATTCTCTCCGTAGTTCCGAGGAATTTGGTTACCAGAGGTACGCGTCCATGGCCCGCTGGTTTGTTGTTGTCGGCATCATACTGATTCTCGTGGGGGCAATCCTCCATTTTGCACCCGGTATCCTGAACTGGTTCGGGAAACTGCCAGGTGACATCAATATACGCTCGGAAGGCAGCCGGGTGTTTATACCCATCACATCAATGGTGATCGTCAGTATTGTATTAACGATAGTCCTGAATCTGTTCAACCGGTAAACAGAAAAACGCCCAGGCACGAATTTTTTCGACGATTTTCCGCCAGGGAGTTGCCAAACGTCCGTAAAACCATTAAAGTTTGCGCCCTCATATGAGCGACGACATCGCTGATTTGAAACAGTTTATTGGAGAGGTGGCCGAGTGGCTGACACCAAGGCCGGAACGGCCGACTGAACGTCGGAGCGATGCGACGACGGCCCCGAAGGGGTGAGGCACAAAGTGCCGAATAACGCGCACGCCTGGAAAGTACGCTTGCAACGCAAGCGCAGCGCGAAACAGTTCAGGCAGCATTGAAAATTTTTGGAGAGGTGGCCGAGTGGCTGAAGGCGCACGCCTGGAAAGTGTGTAAACGTTAATAGCGTTTCGAGGGTTCGAATCCCTCCCTCTCCGCCAATAACAAAGCCCGGCAAACGCCGGGTTTTTTATTGGCCGCGAGGGCGGGCGAGAACCCTCGCGGGCTCGACCGAAGCCTGTACGGCAGGCTGAGGAACGTGATCCGCCAATGTTGGGTGTGTCGGACTGGTTTTCGAGAAGTGTCAGTTGCCCTTGCAGGGTTTCGCGACGTCCTACCAGTTTCGGGGTGGGACCTCGTGAACGTCAGAGATCCTCGCCCAATGGGTAATGCGACCTTTGATGCCGTCCCAGAAATACTTTAGGTGTTCCCCCTGCACAGGGGCCGAAAGGGCTACGGGCCTGAAAGCGGCAATACACTCATGCCCAGGCCGTCGAACTGAGTTGTAAAGCAAACCATCCGCTTCGGGTGCACGAGACGAAACCGCATAGGCCTGGCTGGCGGAGTAGTCGTCAGGGTCGTGCAGATCCGAGAAGGCATCCCCACGAATATCCTGCATCGGCAGAACAATATCGCCGACATAGCATCGCATGGTCAGCTCGATCGATTCTTCGCGGGCTGCCGCCATTTCTCGTTCTTTATGGTAAATGGTTTCTGCGATCGCCGTTTCCAGCGAATCTGCCGCGTAATAGACCCCGAAATCACCATTGGTGAAACGGCTACCAAAGCCCAGGTGCGTAAACGCGGCCATAACCGGGCTAGATCCGGGGCCGACCAACCGGTCTTCCGACGCAACGAGTTGTAGATCACCAGCTTCGTCCAGTAGGCGATCGTTGGTCATGGACTCGATCTCAAAGGCAATAGCCAGCTCTTCCGGCGTATCGTAAATCCGCTCGAAGAGGTCGATAGGTGGGTAGTGACTGGGAATAATGCGGTGCGCCTTCCATTCCGGAAGGATCAGCGACGGGGTAGGCCTCACGCCCAGCCCCGTTTTGCATCAAAGTAACGCCGGGCTTGCATCAGGTGCTTCATGGAGCCTCGGGCCATAAACTCCAGTGCGGATGTCCCGGAGAAGGGGACTTCGCTGGTGGCCAGCCGTACTCGGCGATTCGCTCGCTCCGCTGTTGGGTACATTACCCTCAAGGATTTGTAGATCCCCATGACGTAGCTGATGCGCTCCAGTGTGTCCCGAGACAATTTGACGTAGGGCAGTTTCTGGTACTTGGCCAGAGTGCTCCGGGAGACCCCGCCAAGCATCTGCATCATTTCGTCTTGGGAGCAGCCCCATTCACGGCAGATGTTGAAGAAACCTTTGAGGGCAACGTGCCCCCGCAGTGTTTCGGCATCAGACGCTTCGGGTTGTCTTTTGTGCTGTTGGGCCATATCGAAAGCCCTCCATAATGTGCATATAAAGTTATTTTAGCAGTTTATGTGCACATGTAAATATTGCGTCGGTTGTTCAGGTTATAGATTCGTTCGGCGAGTGACCATCGCTCTGCAACGCTTCCAGCTATGCCTGCCATTCCCGCCTGATAAGTTTCAAATCCGAGTTGGCGAGAATCCATGGCGTTTGCTCCATTGCACTAATCATGGGTTAGGCGAGTCCACTACACTGAGATAAGTCCAGTGATACTGTTCGCTCATTTCCTTCGCCGCCAAACCAACAACCGATTATTGGCCGGCATCTCAAAATCCTCTTCATGCGCCAGCCCGGTTTCTGCGCCGAGTGCTTTGAGACCCTCGATATCCCGTATCCCCATATGTGAAGCCTGGGCGCTCAGGGATCGATCAAAACGCTCATTGCTCTCATTGGTGTGCCGTCCGCCATAACTGAAAGGCCCGTACAGGCAGAAGATTGCGTCCACGGGCAACGCCCCAGCCACACCACGAAACATCGCTTCTACTTCTTCCCAGGCCATGACGTGAGCCGTATTGGCGGAAAACGCGCCGTTGATGGCCGGGAGGCCGGCCCAATCCCCATCTGACACGTTCAGGGCAATGGGTGGGTTGATATTGGCGAGGCCCGAATCGTCGATCCACGGCCTGGAGAGGAGGGCATTCCGGGGGTGGTCGGTGGGCTGCCACACCAGGTGTGGTAAATGGCTCGCAAAGTGTACCGCGTGCTGCCCGGTGCCCGTGCCGATTTCCAGAATCGTACCGGGTTGCTTGAAAAGCCCCGCTAGTTTTTCCAGAATCGGTACCTTATTGTTTTCGCAGGCTTGGGAAAACGGCTTGCCTTTTTGCATGCTTCGACCTTTCGACAGGTGGTAGTTTATGGTTGTATCCAGGTGATCCGGCTGCTGCAGGTCGATTAACGCACACTGAAATCGCTGAATTCCCCGGTCGGGGACTCCGGGGCAATATCGACAGCGTCCACCCTGGCATCGGGTGGGCCCACCGCACACCAGGTCTTGAGTTGATCCAACCGGTCTTCCGGCCCTTCGGCGACAACCTCGACGCGGCCATCGGGCAGGTTGCGGGCGAAGCCGGTGAGCCCCAGAGAGGATGCCTTCTGCTCCGTTGAGGCCCGATAGTAAACTCCCTGTACCCGACCGGATATAAGAAGTTGCCAGCGTTTGATATCCATGGTTTGGCCCCGCAAGTTCTGTTGTGTCAGGCTTTATTTCAATCTACCGGTTCAGGCAGGGCAACTTCAAGGAGTGAGGGGCGGGCCAGATTGCACAGTTTGGCTTAAAACAGGAGGTCGACAGCCTCTACCATCTGTTTGGTGGTGGGGATGCCAGGCAGGTTTTGCGCTCGTCGAGTCTGTCGAGCGCGGCGAAACCTAGATCAACCCCGAGCTACGAAGTACAAAGACCCCCAGAGTCACCGTAATGCTCGCCAGCAGGGTGGTCAGGGCAATGATATTGGCTGCCAGCCGGTCATTGCCGCCCAATGCTTTGGCCATCACGAAACTGGCGGCCGCGGTGGGGCTGGCAAAGAACAGGAACATCAGGCCCAGTTCGGAACCACGAAAACCTGCCAGCCAGGCCGCGCCCGTACAAAGAGTTGGCAATATCACCATTTTAAAGAGGCTCGAGCCCAACGCTGTCTTGCTGTCGCTGCGGATAGCGCCCAGGGAAACAGTGGCGCCGATGCACAGTAGCGCCAGTGGCAGGGTGAGAGAGGCAAAGTAGTCGCCGCTGGTCATTACCCAACCCGGTAGCGTGATATCCAGGGCGGCAAAGGGGATGGCCACAAACACCGCGAGGATGAGCGGGTTTCGGATGATGTCGTGAAAAATCTTCACCCAATCCATTGTTTGCCCTGGTTGATAGGCTACCAGAACGATCACCGAGAGAATATTGTAGGAAATGATCACCAACCCAAGCAGGATCCCGCCCGCTGAGAGGCCGAAGTCCCCGTAAAGATTGGCGGCCAGCGCCAGGCCGACGATACCGCAGTTGCCGCGAAAGGCGCCCTGCACGTAGACGCCCCGATCTTCCCGGACCACGCGCCAGCGGGCCCATAGCCAGGTGATAGCGAAACTTGCCAGGGTCGCGCCCAGATAAAAAACCATAAGGCCGGGATTGAACGCGGTATCCAGATCGGCCCGGATGATACTCAAAAATACCAGTGTCGGCAGGGTTGCCTTGAACACCAGTGCGGATGCGGTATTAATGAAGACATTGTCGATCCAGCCAATCCTGCGAAGTCCCAGGCCAATAAAGACCATGACAAACACGGGCAGTGTTGTTTCCATGGTTTGCAGGAACAGATCGATCAGGGTCATCAAGAGCAGCCGTTGGGTCGTAGGGAGTGAACGGATTTATTCTAATTATACGCAGGGAGGAAGCCAAAATGCCGCCAATCTCGAAAACCGGATATAGCTGGAGCCGGGTCAGAGCCCTGCTTGCTGGATGGCCATGTAGCTGATCGTGCCTGTGGCAATTGAGAGCAGGGCATTGCGGCACCACAGGTGAATGATGATTACAAGGGCGCCCGGTAGCAGGGCCTCGAACCCCATCCACGAACCGGACCAGTCCGCTGATCGCTGCAGGAACACCGTCGCCAGCAATGCCATAACCGCCGCAGGAAGGTAGCGCCCGAGATGTCGGACCAGTGGGTGTTCGGTATGCCTTTCGAAAAACAGGAACGGAATCATCCGAGTGGCAAAGGTCGCGATCGCCGCTATTGCTATGAATGCGGCCAGATAGCCGGATTCACCCATGGCTGCTCTCCTTGCGCGGTGCCCGCCCGCGAGTCTTCCAGTATTCCAGCAAGAGCACGGCGGTTACCAGGGCGATGGCGCCAATCAACTGGTGTGCCGATGGCAGTAGCAGCATGGCAACACCCGCCGCAGCTGCGCCAAGCCAGATCGGGAAGCCTTCGCCCAGGGCCTTGTATTGTTCCAGAGCCAAAACGATGAATAAAGCCACCAGCGCGAACTCAATGCCGGTGCTGTCAAAGGCCAGGTTATCGCCAAGCAGTGCACCGAGAGCGCATCCAGCCACCCAGTAACACTGGTTAAAACCGGTGATCCTGAAATCCACTTCCTGCTCGTGGCTCCGGTCACTTCCGCGTGGGCGGCTGGTGAGCAGGGAATAGGTTTCATCCGTTAAACCGAAAATCAGGTAAAGCTTGCGCCAGCCCGCCCCCTTGAACTGGCCAAGCAATGAAAGCCCGTAGAACAGATGACGGGCGTTCAGAACAAACATCGCAATGAATACTTCCAGCAGGCCGGCGTTAACCGCCAGAAGGCTCACTGCCAGTATCTGGCCGGCGCCGGCGTAAATCACGACGCCCATCAACGGCGCTACCCACCAAGCGTAGTCAAGCTGGGTGGTGAACAGCACACCGAAGGCCATGCCCAGCGGAAGATAGCCGAACAGGATGGGTAAAGTGAGCCTGAAAACGGACTGGTCCATTAGAATCCAAACGGTCGGAAAGCGGTGATCATAGAGAATCGGTGGGATTTTTTGAAGTGGCTAACACACTACTCTCGACGGCAGGCGATAAAAAGCTGACGCAGCATCTGCAATAAAAATGTCACAAATCTGGAATAGTATCCAAGCCATTGTCCGTTATTGGAGTTGCCATGTTTGGCACAGTAAGAACCCGGATCCTGTTTTTCGCCTTTCTCTCGGCCTTTGCCCTGGCAGGGCTTGCCGCGCTTTCCTGGAGCATCATCCTGAAAGCTGAAGACGCTTCCAAGACCCTGATCCGGAGCAACCTCAACGAAGCCTGGCTGCTGGCGGATCTGGAACAGGATCATCGCCAGCTTCAGGATCTCGCCTACAAGATCAAGGCCCAGCTTTTACTCTGGGATGAAATCGAGACCGAGTTCAGCCGCCTGGAAGCGTCCCTGCCATCGCATTGGCGGAATCTGGAAGCGGAGCAGGGTCTGGCCAGTTGGGTGGAAAATCACCGGGAGGATTTCGAGCGGGTACTGGCGCTTATGGCCCGGATGAAGGAGGGTATTGCCGAGAAAAGCTATTACCGTGTTGGTCAGGTGGTGGATTTTGACCTGTTCCCGGCCATGGAGCCAATGCTTGATGCGATCACCGAACGCCAGTTCCAAAGCCGCAAGACCGTATCCGCAGGGGCCGATGAACTGCTGTCGTTTCTGGCCGGCCAGCAAACTTTTCTGATCGCCGGCTCCGTGTCCTTCCTGCTCGTCGTTATCGCCATGACCTGGTGGCTGAGACATTCCGTGATTCTTCGATTGCAGGGCATGGAAAGCGATCTGGTGGCCATGGAGAAAAATGCCGATCTCACGCGGGTGCCTGTCCTGAAAGGGCGGGACGAAGTGGCCGGTGTCGCGAAGGCACTGGGCGGATTGGTCTCCCGATTCGAACATTTTATCGCAGATATCCGCTCGGCGGCCAGTGGTCTGGATGAACGTTCCGGTGCCCTGGATAACGGTGCCGAATCGCTTCAGGAAGCATCCGAGAAAACCCGAAAGCAAATTCAGGATGTCAGCCAGTCCATGGCCGCCATCGCCGATCAGGCCTCCGCCATTGAGCGTGCCACGGACGAGTCTGCCAATACCGTGAAATCGGCGGTTTCGGCCAATGAAGAAGTTCAGAACCGACTCACCACCAGCGAAGAGGCTGCCGAACACACGGTGAATGTCATTTCCCGGGTTTCCGGCTCCATTCACGCCCTGAATGAGTCCACGGGTAAGATTGAGCAGGTCATCGGGGTGATTGCCGACATCGCCGAGCAGACCAATTTGCTGGCGTTGAACGCCGCTATCGAAGCTGCCCGCGCGGGTGAGCACGGTCGTGGCTTTGCGGTGGTGGCCGATGAGGTTCGGACTCTGTCCCGCCGTACCTCCGATTCTACCCGGGATATATCGCAATGGGTGCAGGACCTGGTATCCGGCGTGAGCAGCGTCGATGCACTGCTGGAGGAGATGCGCGATGCTGGCAGTAGCAACCAGGAACATCTGGCTGCACTGAAAGGGCACCTGCAATCATTGCAGGGTCAGTTCGTGGCCCTCGAGAATCACAGCGCCGAAATCAGTTCGGCTGTTACGCTGCAGCGGGATGAGATCGGGCGTGTAGGTCGCCGTTCGACGGCATTGGACGAAAGCGCTGATTTCCTTATCGAGAGCGTTGAGCAAACCCGGACCATCAGCGAGGCGCTGAGGCAGGAATCTTTTTCGATGCGACAATTGATCGCGCGTTTCCGAACCGCTGCAGAATCCGACTGACCATTGACTGTCTCTCCGGGTGAACCCCCGGGCTTCTACCTCGTCGCCATTAGCCTTATCATGATGGCTCCACAGGAGGTAGTATGACTGACAGCGCCGAGAACCAGCCCGAGCAAGACCCCAGACAGGAAAAATTCATCGTTGACACCAAGTTGCTGACAGAAGACCAGCTGCAGGGCCTGGTGGACGAATACTGCACCCGATACCACGGGCTGAACGACACCGAAAATCCCATGAGCGAGCAGAGCCGGGTAATGTCCGCGGTGCACCGGGGTGATCTTGTGGTCTGGTTCGACCCGGTGGAGAACACTGCTGGTCTGGGGGTACCGGGTTAAGCGTCAAGTCTGTCACGGTATTTGTGTTTTCACCTACCCGGGGCCGGAACTAAACGTTACAATCTCACTGTTTTCCCGAACGCCGTCTACGAGGTGAATTTTGATCAGGGTACTGGTTGTAGATGACCATGAGCTGGTGAGATCCGGTATTACCCGGATGCTGGCTGACAACCCGGACATTGAAGTCATCGGGCAGGCGTCATCCGGAGAGGATGCCATCCACTCCGTCCGCCAGGAACGACCTGATATAGTACTCATGGATATTCGCATGCCGGGCATCGGGGGCCTTGAGGCAACCCGTCGTATACTCCGCTTTGATGATTGCATTCGGGTGATCGTGGTGACTGCCTGCGCGGACGATCCCTACCCGACCCGCGTAATGCAAAGTGGCGCCACCGCCTACATTACCAAAGGCGCTGACATAAAAGAGATGGTCCGCGCTATCCGCATGGCCGATTCCGGCCAGCGTTATATCAGCCCGGAAATTGCCCAGAAAATGGCCCTGAAGCAGCTCGGCCACGGTGATCGGGGTGAAGATGGCGAGCTTTCGCTGTTCGACCGGCTTTCCGAGCGGGAAATGCAGATTGCCATGATGGTAGTGGACTGCCACAAGGTACAGGATATCTCGGACAAGCTGTGCCTGAGCCCGAAGACGGTTAACAGCTATCGCTACCGGATCTTCGAGAAACTGGAAATTTCCAGTGATGTTGAGTTGGCCCTGATGGCAGTGCGGCTTGGGTTGCTTGATGCCGACAAGGTCTGACCCTGAGAACACCCACACCGGGGAGTTTGACAGCAAGAACTTCCTGAAGCAGTTGACCGAGCGGCCCGGCGTTTACCGAATGTACGACGAAGGTGGCTCGGTTCTCTATGTGGGCAAGGCCGGTAACCTGAAAAAGCGGGTCGGCAGCTACTTCCGCAAGACCGGCCAGGCAGCGAAAACCGAAGCCCTGGTCAGCAAAATTGCCTCCATCGAGGTGACGATCACCGGCAGTGAAACCGAGGCTCTGCTACTCGAACAGAACCTGATCAAATCGTTACGGCCGCCCTATAACATCCTGCTCCGAGACGATAAGTCCTACCCTTACATCTATCTGTCCTCCCACAGCGACTATCCCTCACTGACGTTTCGTCGTGGCCGCACCAAAAAGGGCGGCGGCACCTGGTTCGGGCCATTCCCAAGCTCCGGAGCGGTCAAGGAAAGTCTTAATATCCTGCAGAAGGTTTTCCGCATAAGATCCTGTAGTGAAAGCTATTTCAGGAATCGAGCCCGGCCCTGTCTGCAGTATCAGATCAACCGCTGCACTGCGCCCTGCGTGGGCTACGTTACGCCCGAGGAATACCAACAGGACATCCGCCACGCCACCATGTTCCTGGAAGGCAAGAATCCCGCCATCATTCACGACCTGATGAACGCCATGGAGGCGGCATCGAAGAATCTCGAGTTTGAAAAAGCGGCAGCCTACCGGGACCAGATCAACCATCTGCGCCACGTTCAGGAGCAGCAGTCAGTGGACGGCGAGGGCGGCGACGCGGATGTGATTGCCATTGCCCAGGATGCCGGCATTGTCTGCATCGTGGTGATCATCGTGCGGGGGGGGCGGGTACTCGGCACCAAGGACTATTTCCCTCGTTATTCCATCGAACAGACCGAAGGCGAACTGCTCAGCGCCTTCCTCGGCCAATATTATTTCGGTGGCGACACCCGCCGGGAGATTCCACGGGATGTCCTGGTGCCGGTTGAGGTGGAGGGCCAGGAGTTGTTGGCCCAGGCGCTTACTGAATCGGCCAAACGGGAAACCCGGATCCGGGGTAATGTTCGGGGTGAACGGCGTCGATGGCTGGAACTGGCAATGACAAACGCCCGCCAGACCCTGCTCACGCACCTGGCCAGCAAGGCGACGGTATATCGGCGCCTACTGGCCTTGAGGGATCTCCTGGAACTGGCGGAAACCCCGTCACGAATGGAGTGCTTCGATATCAGCCACAGCCACGGGGAAAATACCGTCGCATCCTGTGTGGTTTTTGATGAGAATGGCCCCCTGAAGAGCGATTACCGCCTGTATAATATTGAGGGCGTTACCGCCGGCGATGATTACGCCGCCATGCGTCAGGTGCTTTCCCGTCGCTATAAGCGCATGGTGGCCGGGGAGGGCAAGCGCCCGGATCTGGTGTTCATCGACGGTGGTAAAGGGCAGTTGAACATTGCCAGGGAAGTATTTGATGAGCTTGGCATTTCCGATATCCCACTGATTGGTGTCGCCAAGGGCGTGACCCGTCGTGCAGGCATGGAACAGCTCATTGACGCCATGACCGGCGATGTGTACCGGGTACCAGCGGATTCGCCGGCGTTGCACCTGATCCAACACATCCGGGATGAGTCCCACCGCTTTGCGATTACCGGGCACCGGGCCCGCAGGGACAAAAAGCGCAGGCAGTCTACACTGGAAGGCATTGAGGGCGTGGGGCCGAAAAAGCGTCGCGACCTGATCCGATATTTTGGTGGAATACAAGAACTCCGCAAGGCCGGGGTGGACGAGATGGCCAAGGTGCCGGGCATCAGTAAATCACTGGCCGAAATCCTATACGCAGCATTGCACGACGAGTAAGGACAGCATGAATTTACCAAATATCCTCACCCTTTCCCGCATCATCATGATTCCGGTGTTTGTGGTGATTTTTTATCTTCCCGTGGGGTGGAGCTACCTCGTGAGCGCGGCCATTTTCGCACTGGCGGCGGCCACGGACTGGCTGGACGGCTATCTGGCGCGAAAGCTCGACCAGAGCACTCCGTTCGGCGCCTTCCTGGACCCGGTCGCGGACAAACTCATGGTGGCTGTTGCGCTGGCTGTGCTGATCGAGGAACACTCAGCGATTCTGCTGACGATTCCGGCCACCGTTATCATTGGTCGTGAAATTGTCATTTCCGCCTTGCGGGAGTGGATGGCGGAAATCGGCAGCCGCGCCAGCGTCGCGGTTTCCTACATCGGTAAAATCAAGACCACAGCACAGATGTGCGCGATTGTCGGCCTGCTGGCGTTTCCTCCTGGTGTAGTCTGGGCCAATGTCGCCCTGGCGCTGCTGTATATCGCCGCCATTCTCACGCTCTGGTCCATGGGGCTTTACCTCAAGGCTGCCTGGGCTGATCTTTTCCCGAGAAGATATCAGGCGAGACGGATAGGGACGGATAGGGATAGGGATAGTCACACGCAGTAGCCCATTCAATCACCCTGGCGGCCAGATGGGTGCCAGCAGCTCCGAAAGCCTCAACAATCTGGTCAACAGATGTGCCAGCGGCCGGCTCCACGACCCGGACAGTGCGAGTACACAGGCTAGTCCTCGAACGATTGTGAAGCATCTGAAGGTACAGCTCGATGACCACCTCCGGTCCGGATTCCAGGGTTTCCGAATGAAACGCCGAGAGCTCGGTGACCAGGGTCAATTCAGCCTGCGCAGGATTGGTGTCGGTAATGACATTCGTGTAGGCGCCACTATAACGTAGGGCGCCAACCAGTCTGTCCCGGACCACCACGGGCGCGATGTCCCTCCAGCGGCTCCCCTCGTAGGCGCGGAACTCCTGAGGTGAGGGTTTGGCCAGAATCAGCGAACCATTGAAAGGCTCAGAAGCGTAGGGTGTATCAACGCGAAGCGATACCGGAACCGGCTGCTCGGCCTTTGGGACTGCCTTGGTCACGGCAAGGTCCATAACCCTGGGTGGCACCGGGTTGGGAAACAACGTGCAGCCAGCGCCAAGGGCCATACCAAGTAGAAGCGTAAAGTTTCCGATTGGCCTCAATGTCACTGTGCCATCTCCTTCATGGTTTCATTGCCAAACAGGGTGCCGGTGGGATCCTGCTCCAGGCGGCGGGTAAACTGGTTCAGGCTACGCAGGGTTGCCCTTAATTCCCTCAGTGCGGGCGCCAATTCTCCCATACCCTGTAGCCCGGCATCCATTGCACCCTGGTTATTGCGGGTCAGTTCATCAATCCGCGCCATGGTGGTGGTGATCACACCGAGGGCGCTGTTCATGGACTTCAGAACCCGCTGGCCATCGTTTTGCAGCAGTTGGTTGGCGTTATCCGAAACTCTGGATACTTTGATGGCTGCTTCCTCGGCGCGAATGGCGGCGGCGTCGAACTGATCGAGCAGGGCGGTAAGCTGGTCCCGCCGGGCAAGGAGCGCATCCGTGGCTTCGCGTGTGTTTTGCAAAATGGCGGATGCGTTCTGAATGTTGTCACCGGATAACAGCTCCGTGGCACTGGTGAGCAGCCGGTCCGCCCTGGTCAGGAGCTGTTCGCCATTGGTCAGCAGGTTATTGAACGCCGAGGGCTGGGCAACAATGACCGGCGGATTATCCCGGTCACCCTGCAAGGCTGGCTGGTCCGGGTTGCCGCCGCTGAACTGAACGCTCATGGTTCCGGCGATGTTGGTGAGCACCAGGCTGGCTTTGGTGCTCTCGCGAATGGGAACCGACTGATCAACCCGAACCAGCACCCGCACACGGCCGGGATTGTCCGGATCCAGATTCAGCGCCACCACATCACCAACCTGAACGCCACTGTAGAGCACGGGATTACCCTCGGACAGGCCGCTTACTGCGTGTTCAAATACGATTTCATAGTAACCCCATTCCCGATCCGCCGAGGATTTCGCCAGCCATAGAGAAAACCCCAGCGCGGCGGCAAAGGCCAGAATGGTAAACAGCCCAATGATCAGGTGGTGGGCCCTCGGCTCCATGGTTACTGCTCCCGATTCCGTTTGTTCAAATGGTCCCTGAATGCGTAGCTCGCTGCCCGGCCACGGGGGCCGTTAAAGTAGTCCTGAACCCAGTCGTCCTCGGCAGCGGCAACTGCCTCCAGCGTGTCAGCTATCAGCACCTTTCGCTGCGACAGTACCGCAACTCTGTCACAGGTTGAGTACAGGGTGTCCAGATCATGGGTAACCAGAAACACGGTCAGCCCCAGGGCATCCCGAAGCGTTACGATGAGCCTGTCGAAGGCGGCAGCGCCAATTGGATCAAGGCCGGCTGTTGGCTCATCAAGGAACAGTATCTCCGGATCCAGGGCCAGGGCCCGTGCCAGGCTCGCCCGCTTCACCATTCCGCCGGAAAGCTCGGACGGATAGCGTACCGCCGCATCGGGTGGCAAACCGGTCAGTGCCAGCTTCATACGGGCCAACTGTTCCGCTTCGGGCCGCTTCAGGCCTGCGTGCTCGATCAGGGGGACGGCGATATTCTCCTGCAGATTGAGGGAGGTAAACAGGGCACCACCCTGAAACAGAACACCGAAGCGTTGTTCAATCCGGGAGCGAGCACGAGCCGGAAGCTGTGTGAGATCCTCGCCAAACACCCGGATTTGGCCCGAGGCAGGGGTGTTCAGCCCAACGATACTGCGCAGAAGTACCGTTTTCCCGGTTCCTGACCCACCAACCACACCCAAAATCTCTCCCCGAAGCAGATCCAGGTCCAGGTTCTCGTGAACCACATGCTCGCCGAAGCGGTTGCACAAATCCCGCACTGCAATTACCGGCTCATTGGTGACTTCAGAATTCCAGGACGCCGCCATAACTGCCATGGTTACCAGCCCATTTCCATAAAGAAGAGTGCAGCAACGGAATCCAGTAAAATCACCGCAAAAATGGACTGAACCACGCTGGCGGTTGTGTGTTCGCCTACTGATTGCGCGCTGCCAGCCACTTTAAATCCTTCCAGACAGCCAACCACGGCAATCAGGAATGCAAAGATCGGTGCCTTGACGATACCCACAAGGAAATGCTGAAGAGCGATGTCTCTTTCCACAATCGCCAGGAACTGGGTAGGCGAGATATCCAGTACCAGGGCACAGACCATGGCGCCGCCGACCATGCCGGAAATCATACCCACAAAGGCCAGAATGGGCAGGCTCACCATCATTGCCAGCACCCTGGGCAGTACCAGCAGTTCGATCGGGTCAAGACCCAGGGTGCGGATGGCATCCAGCTCCTCATTGACCTTCATGGCGCCAATGAAGGCGGTAAAGGCGCTGGCGGTTCTGCCGGCCAGCAGGATCGCGGCCAACAACACCCCGAATTCCCGCAGGAAAGAGAAGGCCACCAAATTGACCGTGTAAATGGTCGCGCCAAAATCATCCAGAACCGTCGCTCCCAGAAACGCCACCACAGCACCTACCAGAAAAGTGAGCAAGGCCACGATCGGCAGGGCATTCAGGCCGGTGTCATGAACGGCTGCGACAAAGGGCGTTATTCGCCAGCGCCAGGGCCTCGGAAGGTTCCAGGCCAAAGTGCCGAGGGTCTGGCCAATAAAACCTACAAGAATCCACAGCAGCCGGAAGATACTTTCCACCTTCTGGCCCGTTCCGACGACAAAACTCCAGAGTGGCGGAGGGGCGCCCCGGGCTGGCCCGGGCTGGTCTTTCATAGCCTCGCAAACGGTGGCAATCAGGGCGGATTTTTCCCGGTGTAGCTGGCCGGCCGATGACACCGCTTCGAGCAAACGCTCCGGACCGACCAGCGACGCTAACTGGAACGCACCGGCGGTATCAATTCGGCCCAGCCCGGACAGATCCACCGATAGTTCACTCATATCCCTGGAAAGCATCGACACGGCCAGAGATGCCAGAGACCGGTAATCACCCAGCAACCAATCCCCGGTGACCCTCATAGCACCAGCCTCGGCTGTTACAGAACCCGGGGCGGGGGAGGGCTGTTGTGGCTTGGTTTGCTCTTGGGAAAGGGAGCTGGGCACGTTCAAACTAATCCGTGAGTGATTTTGCTGGCCAGCGCCTAGCTTAGAGCCTGTATTGATTTTCTGCCAGTGCGGGATGTGTGCAGCTTGGCCGCTGCAGCTGTTCGCGATTGGCCAAACTTCACCCACAAACGACAGTAAAACAAAAACCTGATAAAACTATTGACGCCCGAACGTGAATCCGTACAATACGCCTCCGTTGACGAGGCAACGCCCCGGAAACAACGAGCGGGAATAGCTCAGTTGGTAGAGCACAACCTTGCCAAGGTTGGGGTCGCGAGTTCGAATCTCGTTTCCCGCTCCAATTTCAAGTCTCTCAATGCCCACCTGAGAGCACAAAGATTCGACTCCCTCGATCTTTTCCGGCGCGGTGGCAGAGTGGTTATGCAGCGGACTGCAACTCCGTGTACGCCGGTTCGATTCCGACCCGCGCCTCCATTTTTACCCATTGATATCAGCATGCTAGCTCCGTTTCTGGGCGAGTGTTTTGTGGTGAAAAAATACTGAAAAAACTTGTCCGTCTCAAAGGTTCGGTAGGTCACCGAATCCGACAAATGAAACGCCAGTTGTCCATACCTGAACCCCAGTTGCTGCCTTATGTTGCTGCCTTATAAAGTTCATCCCTATGAGCTAGGGGTAGCTCACCAGAGTTCGATATCCCTCCCCGTTTGTTCGATACCTGTCAGGAAAAACCAGCGCCAACAAATCCAGCGCGTGAACGGATCGTGCGCAGTGAGCGGGCACCAAGAGGAGCTGTAGCGGACGGGCGGAGCTTGTCCTGTTATACTCATAGTAACTCTCTAAAGGAGATCTAAGATGAGCGTTCGATTGTCACCTATTGTCTCCGAGTTTGAGACTGAAGAGCAGGCGGTCAGCCATGATCGCTGGTTTCGTGAGAAAGTTGCTTCTTCATTGGCTAAACCCGGCCCAGGCACTCCCCATGACGAGGTAATGGCTCGAATGGACGCGGTCATCGAAGAGGCTGAGTGTAAGCAGCGAGCGCGCGCCTGATGCTGCCGGTTGTTTGGCTCGATTCCGCTATTGCCGATCTTACTGCAATTATCACCTTCATCGCCGAGGAAAACCCGGCCAAGGCTAATCTACTGCGCTGGGGGAAAACGGCTCAAATCTCCCGGGCTTTCCGTTGCATAGAATCTATCCCAGGGTGACCGGAAAGTCGCCGTTTGATAAGGATTGGGATGACCGGATGAGCCTTAATTGGTTATGCTCCTGAAGGGAAGTTTGAGATTTCCTGAAATTTCCGGTGACACCCGACCCGATGAAAGGTAAATACTATGCGACCACAGTTCCTTCAGGATTTAATCAAGCAACTCTCGCCAAAACTGGATTCGACATCCTATGTCTATTGTACGGTGGCCAGGGCAAAGTATGGCGAGCTGGAAAAACTCAAGCCCATTGTTAGTATTGCCGAACTGGAAGGCCTTACCCTCGTTATTCCTCTTGAGGAGGCTAAAACTGAAGGCCTGGACTATTACAGGGTCTTTCGCCGTATCACGCTTGAAGGACACTCCAGTCTCGAGGCTCTGGGTCTCACATCCGTGGTAACGAGCCTGCTGGCCGAACGGGGTATTACCACCAATGTCATTGCCGGCTTTTATCACGACCACATATTTGTGCCCAGCGAGCGAAGCGATGAAGCCATGAAGGCACTAAAGGAGCTTGCAGCCTGCCGGACCTAAACGGTCGTCTCGAACCATGTGCGTGAGGCCAGGGCAAGCCTGCCCTGATCGCGAGGAACAAAGCCGATGGCCAGGAGACCACCCTTGATTGTTTTTTCCCGGCGCTGCTGCGCTATTATTGCCTGCATCTGTCTGGGATTCAGCCTGTCGTTTTCGTCTTTTGCGCGGGATACAGAGGGTGTCAGCTCTGGGATATCCAAGTCTTCGACCATTGAGGTGCCAGCCGCATCCGAAACGCCCGCGCCGGTGGCGATTGAGCAATTGTCGGCTTCCCGGTCCGGAATCCAGGCGGAAATCCGCTCGTTGGAGAAAGCGCTGGCACAGCGGGAAAAGGCACTGGAGGATACGCGGGCACGACTCGCCTTTATTCAGACCTGGCACGAACGGTTGGGTGCCGAGTACCTTGGCCTGCAACGGCGGCTCGAAACCGCTGGTCTGGATCTGACCCGCGAATATGCCAACCTGCTTCGCCGTCGGTTGGATCGGCTGGAACGGCAGCATTTGGCCGATAATCTGACAGCAACCATCAAAGACCAGTTGGAAGCAGCTCGCATGGAGCAGTTCCGGCTGGAAGAATTTGATGCTCTCCTGCATCCGTCGGAGGCAACCAGCGGCCCCCTGGCACAGCGCCGGGCCGACCTTCTGGCGAAACTGGGTGCCGCTGTCGCCGCTCACCTGGAGGCACTCAACAATTACTTTTCGGCGGTCAATACAACCCAGACTCTGATCATCGACTACCAATCCCTTTTGCGGCAGCGGCTTTTCTGGTTACCCAGCACTGATCCGCTATACGCCGGGTCTTTCTCGGAGGCCGCAGCCGCCATCGGCTGGTTGTGCGAACCCGAGCGCTGGCGTGAGCTTCTGGCTGCGGCCCCGAAAGCATTGCGATCCCATCCGGTTCTGGTCGCGTTTTTGGTATTGTTTTTAGCTGGGCTGATAGCCACCAGGGCCAGAACCAGACGTGCGCTGAAGGCGTCAGGGGAGGGTGTTGGCAACGTCGCCCGGGACCGTATTCGCCATACCATCGCCGGTTTGGGCTGCTCCATTATTCTGGCTCTGGCCGGTACGGCTGCGTTGGCATTGCTGGCATTACTGGTGTCGCCGGCTGGGGATTTCGGGGCAGCCCTGTCCATGGGGCTTGGAAATTCTGCCCTTCTGTTTTTTCTACTGAGCATGGTATTCCAGATCGCCCGCCCGGGTGGCCTTGGCGAACGTCATTTCAAATGGCGTGCTGATACGCTGATGGCTATCCGCCACGGTATACCGAGGCTCATAATGGTTCTGGTGCCGGTGGCAATACTGACACCCGTGACTGAAACGATCACTGGAGAACCGTTCTTGAATAGCCTTGGCCGCATCATCTTCGCTCCGGCGTCCATCGCCCTGGCTTTGTTTGCCCACCGGGTGTTGAAACCCGGTTTGGCGCGTGATGCGGACAGCAGGGTGCCCCTGGCCTCGCGACTGATTTACCTGACGGTTGTTGTCACACCGCTTATCCTTATGGGATTGTCGCTTGGCGGCTACCATTACACAGCCGTTCAGCTTGAAAGCACCCTGTTTATCACCGTCTGCTGGATAGGCATTGTTGCTTTGCTTTATTACCTGGCCCTGAGGGGGCTGTCGGTGCGGGAGCGGCGACTGATGCTTAAACGCCTGAGGGAGCAGCGTGCCGCTGAACGGGAGCTGGCGGCTGTACGGGAGGCCGCAGATACTGCCGGGGAGGGGTTGCCAACGACACTGGATATGCCGGAAATGGACTTGCATGCTATCAGTAGCCAGAGCAAGGCGTTATTGAGGGTACTGGCCTGGGCACTGATTGCCGCCGGCCTCTGGGTGCTCTGGGCCAATGTGTTTCCAGCCTTTCGCTTTCTGGATGAAATGACCCTCTGGACCGTCGCGCCGCTGGCGGAAGGTGGTCAGGCCCTTGCCATTACCCTGGAAGATTTACTCTTGTCGCTTTTGCTTGGTGTTGCCACGGTGCTGGCCGCCCGCAATCTGCCGGGTACTCTGGAAGTGGCGGTGCTCAGCCGTATGGACCTGGCTCCGGGCACCGGCTACGCGATCACCACGCTGGCCACCTATCTAATCATCATCATTGGCGTGGTGGTAACGTTTGGTGCCCTGGGCGCCCAGTGGTCGAAGCTTCAATGGCTGGTTGCCGCGCTGGGTGTCGGGCTCGGGTTCGGGTTGCAGGAAATCGTCGCCAATTTTGTTTCTGGCATCATTATTCTGTTTGAGCGACCTATACGGGTGGGGGATACCGTAACCGTTGGCGGGAAGACCGGCACTGTGGCCAGAATCCGAATCCGGGCGACCACACTGATCGACTGGGACCGGAAAGAGCAGATCATTCCCAACAAGACCTTTGTTACTCAGGATCTCACTAACTGGACGCTGTCGGACTCAATTACCCGTGTTATTGTCAAGGTAGGCGTTGCCTACGGCTCGGATATCGACAGGGTCCATGATTTGCTCAACGACGTTGCCACGGCCAACAGCCGGGTGGTCAAGGACCCGCCCCCAGCGGCGTTCTGCGTCGAACTGGCGGAGAGTAGTATCAACTTTGAAATGCGAGTGTTCGTGAAATCCATGCTGGACATCATGCCGCTCTATCACGAATTGCATGCTGCCATCGTCCGGAAACTGCACGATGGAGGTATTCATATTCCGTTCCCTCAGCGAGACATCCACATAAGAGCGGATATTTAGGCTGCTATCGCAATAGTGTTAGTTTCAAACGAATGTAAGACTTGCTACTTAAAAAAATCAGTAACTTATGAGCCACTGTGGCGAATTCTGCTAAAGATGGCGATTTCGGCGTTATTGAAAATAAGGACGCATCATTATTACGCGGAGACCAAGGATGACCATGAGAGGTTTCATTTATCTGGCGACGTCGCCTACATTACCCGGGGTCGTAAAGGTTGGAAAAACGCACACTGTCCCTCCTTCCAAAACTTTTGAATTAGCCATTTCTCCGGGCGTCAAAACGACTTTTATTCTACAACTCAGTATAGAAACGGATTTCGTCAGCATGAATGAGAGCCGTTTAGTCGTTGCTCTCTCAAAAGCGCGTTACGGCGGCAAATCAGATCTCTTCAAGATGTCTGTCCCGGATGCGATCAAAATAGGACTTCCAGTTATTCAGGATTGGCGCATCCAGGATTGCAGCAAAGATTCAGCTATCCAAAGGCTATCGCTCACGTTAAAGAGAAGCCTGGTGCAATCGCAACACCTCTTTATGATCATGGCGCGACATTCAATACCGTTTATCAAACGGCTTTAAAGACATTGCATCAGAAACCCTCGGGCAACATAGATCCAACTTATTTAGAATCGGACGAGAGGCCGTCCAGTCGACCGCAGGATGCTGAGCCAATTGAATCAGGGGAGTTCATATACATAGCCAGCAATCCCTCTATGCCTAATTTGGTAAAAGTGGGACGAACAAACAATACGCCTGATCAACGATTTTCTGAACTTTACACGACAGGAGTTCCGACTCCTTTTGTTCTGGAACTGAGTCTTGAGGTGCCAAATTCAATCATCAGTGAGCGAAAAGCCCACTCAGCTCTGACTCGATATAGAAAATCCGCCAATCGCGAATTCTTCGAAATTTCGGCTAGAAAAGCGATCAAACTCGTGCTGGGTGTTGTGGGTGACTGTAAGGTTCGGGAGTTCCGTCATGATTACGGCATAGAAAACCTTTTAAAGGAAATACACTATCTAGTTTCCGTCCATAAACGGCCTGTTTTCAAGGCTACTCGCCCGGCCGGGGCGGTCAAATTGTTTCTCTTGACCCACTTTATCCCAGCCACATCGCAGCCCGTGGTCTTCCGTCGCCATTTTGACCGCGAATTGGCATTTTTCAGGCACAGGAAAGCCTCGGCCAGAGTGCCGATAAGGCTTTTTGTGAATGCTCTTGAGTGGCTCGG
>JAXHUV010000139.1:0-6088 GCA_034189445.1 Pseudomonadota bacterium | reverse complement strand
ATAAGGGGCAGATCAAACAGTTCCATAATCAGTGACCTCCCTGGTTGGCCGGTTTACCGTGATGTTGGTCTTTATCGATCTCAAAAGGCACGTGTGCCGCGGAAAAGGGGCGCTTCGGTCGCTCGGCGTCATGCTCCTCGTCATCATCCAGGTCTTCAAGACCCACATACAGCACCCGCATCAGGTAATACACGCCGGCGGAGAACACCGAGGCGTACACAACGATATAGCCGATGAGTGTGAATAATGCCATGCCGCCGGTCAGTGACGGTGTCAGTGCCTGAGCCTGGGTCATCTGGTCGTACACCAGCCAGGGCGCCCGGCCCACCTCGGTAACAAACCAGCCGGTGAGCACCGCAAAGAAGGGGGCAATACTCATGAATCGCATTCCCTGCAGGAACCAGGGGGTGCGCCAGTACCGACCGCCGGTCCTCAGAACCAGCCCGGCGACGGCGAAGGCGATCATCAGCAGACCAAGACCCACCATGATCCGGAAGGACCAGAACACGATCACCACGGATGGCTGTTTTGCAACGGCCACTTCATTCAGCCCGGGAACCTCTCCGCTCCACTCATGGGTCAGGATCAAGCTGGCCAGGTTGGGGATCCCGATTTCATACAGGTTCCGCTGGTTGTCCTGATCAGGAATGGCAAACAGCAGCAACGGCACATTGCGGGAGGTTTCCCAGTTACCTTCCATCGCCGCCACTTTGGTCGGCTGATGCTCCAGTGTGTTCAGGCCATGGAAATCACCCAGTACCGCCTGGGCAGGAGCAATGAATAGCAACAGCCACAGGCACATGGATAACGCTTTCTTGTTGGCCTCAATCTCGCGCCCGATAAGCAGATACCAGGCGCTCACGCCGGCGACCACAAAGCCGCCGGTGAGGAATGAGGCCAGGGCCATATGAGCAAAGCGATAGGGGAAGGAGGGGTTAAAGATTGCCTCGCTCCAGGAAGTCACATAAAAAACACCATCGCGCAACTCGGTGCCGGACGGAGTCTGCATCCAGCTGTTGGCCGAAAGAATCCAGAAGGCGGAAATGAAGGTCCCCAGCGCGACCATGATGGCGGCAAACAGGTGAACGCCCGCTGGAACCTTGTCTCGCCCGAACAGCAACACTCCGAGGAAGGCGGCCTCAAGGAAAAACGCGGTTATCACTTCATAACTCAGGACAGGGCCAAGGAAGTTGGCGGAGGCCTGGGCAAAATTACTCCAGTTGGTTCCGAACTGGAACGACATCACGATGCCGGACACCACTCCCATACCAAACACCACGGCAAAAACCTTGGTCCAGAAGGCAGAGAGCTTCACCCAAACCGGATTCTCGGTTTTGAAGGCCAGTCCTTCGAGCACCGCGATGTAGGAGGCAAGGCCGATGGTAAACACCGGAAAAATGGCGTGGAATGACACCACAAACGCGAACTGAATGCGCGACAGGATAAGAGGATCAAGTTCCATGGGAACCCTCCGGTAACAACGTTCACATTATAACAAACGGACCTACTGGCAGCCTTAATTCCGGCAGGCTGCCGGCTAACCCGTTCAGCTGCTGCCTTAGCTTTGTTTATTATATTGTTATTACCGGCAGATGATCACTATGCTACTATACGCGGTGGCGGATAAGATAGGGCCTATTGTCGCACCCACTCATGACTCAGAGCCTCCCAAGACAATTCCGATGCCAGGGCATCCAAGCCTGCTGAGGCCATCCAGGGCTGAAGGCAAAATCCGAATTGCGTTACCCCACGCAGACTTATACAATTCCGCCCGTCAAAATCTCCTACCGAATGCTCCGGTGGTGAAATTGGTAGACACAAGAGACTTAAAATCTCTCGGCCGCAAGGCTGTGCCGGTTCGATTCCGGCCCGGAGCACCAGTATTTCTTCGATATCGCTTCCAGCATCTTGTTTACCGCTGCCAGGCGCGCCTTTTGGTAGTAGCTACCTCCGCCCAGCCGTGAATGGCCAGGGCAGAAAAGATAAGCACACCCTACCACACAGGCGGTTTAGCAAGAAATCGTCCTATAGAATCTCGTCCTTGGATGAGGATCGGTATCATGCCGGGTATGATGTTCTGTAAGTGCAAGGAGCTGGTTCTAACCAACTGACTACACTGGGAGAGCTGCTCTGCGGGCTTAGCGCTCCGGGCAGTTGCCCTCTCCAAGGTACAACCTGTCGCCGAGTTTGATGCCAGACTCCCGGAAAAACCCGGCGTTCATCTCCACGGCCTGGGTAAAGGGCACGCCGGCGGGGTAGGTGGGGCAGTCGGAGCCGCTTGCCGAAGCACAGGGTACCATCTGGCGAATACTGCCAATCACGCCATCCTGGTGCAGGAATGCAATGTCCAGGGGAATCAGGGTGTTGTACATCCAGAAACCGTGGCTGGCTTGCCTGGGCTCGCTATACTCGAACAACATGCCGGCCTTGGGTGCCATGGACTTGCGACCCATTAATCCCTTCTGGCGTTGTTCGGAGCTGCTCGCCACTTCCAGTTCTACCGGCACCGTGCCCGCCTCGGACACAAAACAGGCTTCGATAACCGGCAGACCTTCCTGTGGCGCGGCGATGCCTGAAGAACAACCGTAACTCAGCGAGCTGACCGCCAGTACAAACCAGACTTTCAGCCCGCGAAAGCTTCCCGACGCCGCGGTCACGGGCGCAACCGGTAACCGGTTTTAAAGATCCACCAGATGCCGACCATGCATGTGGTAAGAAATACCAGGGTCATGCCCACGCTGATGCCTACATGAACGTCCGAAACGCCGTAGAATGCCCAGCGGAAGCCGCTGATCAGGTAAACCACCGGGTTGAACAGGCTGACGGTCTGCCAGACTTCCGGCAGCATATCGATAGAGTAGAAAGTGCCGCCAAGAAACACCAATGGGGTGACGATCATCATGGGTACAAGCTGGAGTTTCTCGAAGCCATCTGCCCAGATACCGATAATGAACCCGAACAGGCTGAAGGTGACAGAGGTAAGCACCAGGAAGGAGAACATCCAGAATGGGTGCAACACATGGTAATCAACAAAGAACTTCGCGGTGGCGAGAATGATCAGCCCCAGAATGGTGGACTTGGTGGCAGCAGCACCGACGTAGCCCAGGACCACCTCTACGTAGGATACGGGTGCCGACAGCACCTCATAAATGGTGCCCGCGAATTTGGGCATGTAAATGCTGAAGGAGGCATTGGAAATGCTCTGCATGAGCAAGGACAGCATTACCAGCCCCGGGATGATGTAGGCACCATAGGGGATGTTGTCGATGTCGCCCATTCGTGAGCCAATAGCAGAGCCAAACACCACGAAATACAGGCAGGTGGAAATCACTGGCGAGAGTACGCTCTGCATCACCGTGCGGCGCATGCGGGCCATTTCGAATTTGTAGATTGCGCGGATACCGTAAAAGTTCATGCCTTTCTCCGTTGGGCCAGCGGGCCTATTCGTGCACCAGGCCGACAAAAATCTCTTCAAGAGAGCTTTCCCGGGTTTGCAGATCACGGTACTCGATGCCCAGCTCCCCGAGTGTGCGCAGCAGTCTGGCAACACCTGCCTGTTCCCGCTGGGAATCGAAGGTGTAGATCAGCTCGTAACCATCCGCGGAAAGCTCAACCGGTTCGAGGGTAAGTTCGCCCGGCACCTCGTCGAGCTTTTTCTGGAGGTGAAGGCGCAGCTCCTTCTTGCCCAGTTTGGTCATCAACTGGTGCTTGTCCTCCACCAGGATGATTTCACCCCCCCGGATCACTCCTATCCGGTCCGCCATTTCCTCGGCTTCTTCAATGTAATGGGTAGTAAGGATGATGGTAACGCTGTTTTCCCGCAACTTGCGGACCATCTCCCACATGTCCCGGCGCAGCTCCACATCGACGCCCGCGGTCGGTTCGTCGAGGAACAGGATCTGCGGTTCGTGGGATAACGCCTTGGCTATCATTACCCGGCGTTTCATGCCGCCGGAGAGGGACATGATGCGGTTGTTGCGTTTGTTCCAGAGCGAGAGGTCTGTCAGCACTTTTTCGATATGCCCTGGATTTGGCGGCTTACCGAACAGGCCGCGGCTGAAGGAAACCGCATCCCAGACAGTTTCAAAGGAATCGGTATTCAGCTCCTGGGGCACCAGGCCGATGGTCTCGCGGGCCTTGCGGTAGTTTTTAACAATATCGTAACCGGCGGCTTTTACCTCACCGGAGGAAAGGTTGACAAGGCCGCAGATGATGCTGATGAGCGTGGTCTTGCCGGCGCCATTGGGGCCGAGCAGGGCGAAGATTTCGCCTCGGCGGATGTCCAGGTTGATGTCTTTCAGGGCCTGAAAACCGTCACCATATACCTTGCTCAAGTGTTTAATGGAAATATCCGGCTGCACGGGCGTGTCCTGTGGTCAGAATGAGTCGAAATTGAGGGCGCAGCATTTTCTCATGAACGAGGCCCGTATAGAAACCTTTGCCTCGGCAGGAGAAAACCCCATAATGCCCGACAGGTTGGTTCGGGGTGTCGTCATGATACGTGCTATTGCAATAACAGGATTGATTCTGGGGCTCGTTGCCCTGGCTGTTTTCGGCCAGCGCATGTTCGGGGGCGCAGATGAAGGCCTGGCGAGCAAGCAGAGTGCAGCCCCCACCGCTCAATGTGACTTGCTGCAAGGAGGGCCCTGCCTGTGGTCAACGGAGGCAGGAGACTGGGAAGTGTCCCTAAACCGGTTGGGCGAGGGCGCCCAGGGCAAGGAATACCGTCTCACGGTTACAACGCCGGAACAACCCGAGCGTTTTCTTGCTGTTCTCCGGGGAGAATCCATGTATATGGGCGAATACCCGGTGCCCTTGGGTAACCGAGTGGGAAAGGAATATTCCGCCCGCTTCACGGCACCTTTTTGTACCCAGCAGGCCACCATGACCTGGCGTATTGATTTGCAGCAGGGGCAGACACCCATCGCAAACATCCCGTTAAAGCTGATTTTTCAGGCTAAGGCTGTTAACAGGTAGGCAGGGTCTGCAGAGCCAGCTTGCGGCGAATGTATCGGCCGAGGATGTCGATGCCGATGTTCAGCAGGGCGGTGATCAGTATCAGCACCATGGCGCGATCAAAACGGATGCTCTGGATCGCGCTGTCAACGTAAAAGCCCAGGGTGTAAATCCCCAGAATGCCGAGAATCGCGGTCTCCCGCATGATGATTTCCCAGCGGTAGAAAAGAAACGCCAGGAACGACCGGTAAACCCTGGGCACCAGTTCCCAGCTGTAACGGTTGAAGCCGGTTGGCGCATCTGGCCGCAGACGGATGCCATTAGTCTGACGGCCAATCAGGTGGCCGATGATCCCCCCGTTATGGAGCGCAAGCGCCACCACCGCCGGCAGCATCGAGGGGCCCCAGAGCTGAAGCAGAATGTAGGCGAGGATGTATTCCGGTGTGGAGCGTACAATCACCAGAAGCGCGTGGCCGGATGTACGTCGCACCGGGCCGCCGAAGTGGTTGGAGATCAGGGGGAAAGCGAGCAGCGAGAGAATGCCAGTGGCCACCAGTGCAATCTGGGTCAGTATTACGGTATTCCAGATACCGGGCATGGCCTGGTTGATCATCAGATCATTGAACCAGGGGACCAGCCCGGCCAGGCCCTCACCGTTACGCAGGGGACTGGGGACAATGTCTTCCGTGAAAAAGCGCTCCACGTTGCCCCAGACAATGGGTAAACCCTCACCGAGAAAGAAGGGCGCTCCCAGAATATAGACCGGCAGAATTTTCGGCTTCACCCATAACGGTAGGGTCGCGATCAACAGGTAAAACAGGATCAGCATGGCGCCGGCGTCGGAATAGAGGCCCTGGGAGAACGAGGATTCAAGGTAAAAGCCCAGGGTCGGCAGCCCGACGAACCCGAGAATGGCACTGGAACGCAGGCCGCACTCCAGGCGATAGGCGGTGTAGGTACGAAGCTGCACCCAGCAATCGGGAACTCGGGTATAGAGAAACGCGGCCATAGTGCCGGTGCCCGGAGGCAATAACCGTTCTGGTTCCGGGTCGGCCTCATCCAGGATTTCAGAATATACCTTGGCAAAAATTCCGGTATAGGGGATAGCGATTGCCAGTACGCCGGTCAGCGG
>JAXHUV010000138.1:0-6093 GCA_034189445.1 Pseudomonadota bacterium | reverse complement strand
AAAGCGAGCGCGGATTTTCTGGATTTTGAGGCGCATAGTGGTTCTATGCAACGAAAAAGCCGGGAAATATGAGCCGTTTTCCCACCGGCGCAGTAGATTAGCCTTAAGTCCGACAGGCTGCCAGGCCAAAGAGGATCATTCCGTGGACTCAATCCTCCCCGTGTGCAGGCGGCGACCGCAAACCCCGCCAGGTGATCACGATAGCAATGGCCATGGCGACGGCGCCACCCCAAAAGGCCGCGGAAGTGCTGAAGCCATCCACCAGGAACCCCGATAGCCAGGCCCCCAGCGCACCGCCAGCGCCAAAGGTAAGCCCGCTGTACAAGGCCTGGCCCTGGCCATGATGGTGTTTGCCGAAAAACCCCTGAATATACTGAACCGAAATCCCATGTAGCGCACCGTAAGACGCCGCGTGCAGCAGCTGCGCGAACAGCAGTACAGCAACAACGTCGGTTACCTCGGCAATCAGAATCCAGCGAATCATGGTCAGCGTCAGCGCGCCAATCGCAATCTGCCGCACCGTGAAATTACGCGTTAACCGGTGCATCACCAGAAACAACGCAATCTCCGCGAAAACGCCCAGCGACCACAACAGACCAATCGACAGCTTGCCGTAGCCGTGCTGTTCCAGGTGAATGCTGAAGAAGGTGTAGTAGGCACCATGGGACACCTGAAGCAGAAAATTCATCAGAAAAAACGTCACCACCGCCGGATGTGTGACAATGGCTTTCAAACTGCCCTTCGGTGCCGGTGGCTTTCGCTCCCCGCGCTCGGAAGGCACCAGAAAAGCAGACCCCGCTATCCCGGCAAACACTGGCAACAACAACCACGGCAGATTCTGAATCGGTACCAGCTCCAGCAAACCACCCACCAGCGCCACCGCCCCGATAAAACCCACCGAGCCCCAGAGCCGAACCCGGCCGTATTTCTCCATCTGTTCGCCCAGGGTACGAAGTGTGATCACCTCATAAAGCGGCAGGATCGCATTCCAGAAAAAGGTGAATGCCAGCATCACCAACAACAAGCCATAGAACCCCGGTTCCATGAATACCCCGGCAAAAAACAGGGAGCCGGTAATCGCTCCGAACCGGACCAAACGAACCCGCTGGCCGGTTTTATCCCCTAACCAGCCCCAGACACTGGGTGCAACGATTTTGGTGAGCTGAATGGTCGCCATCAGTGTGGCGATCTGGAGGTAGGAAAATCCCTGGCCTTCGAGATAGAGGGACCAATACGGCAGGAGCCCACCAAGTAGGGCAAAAAACCAGAAGTAAAGGTTAGAAAGGCGCCAGTAGATAACGAAACCTCTTATCGGTACCAAAGAATCAGATTCGCGACGACAGAGCCTTGGCGAGCTGTCGGATTACGCCTTTGGCTAATCCGATCTACATGAACTAAACCTCTGTGCGACTATCAAAAAGGCTTGGCGGCTCTGGCGGGGGCGGCCTCCCAAAAATGTGGAGCGCCAAGGACGGCGCGACCAAGCCCTACAGGGAAGTGTTCACGGGCGTTTTTTGGGAGGCCGCCCCCGCCAGAGCCGTTCCACCAAGGCTGAAAGCAAGTATCAGAGCTGCCCAATCACCGGCGTAGAAACAGACACATCGGCATTCTGCCCACGATGCCGCAGATAATGGTCCATCAACACAATGGCCATCATCGCCTCAGCAATCGGCGTTGCCCGAATCCCGACACAGGGATCGTGCCGCCCGGTGGTGATCACTTCACAGGGATCGCCATTCACATCAATACTCCGGCCAGGCAACCGTAAACTCGACGTCGGCTTCAGCGCAATACTGGCAACAATCGGCTGACCGGATGAAATACCACCCAGCACACCCCCGGCATTGTTCGACAGAAACCCTTCCGGAGTCATCTCATCACGGTGCTCGGTGCCCTTCTGATCAATGCAGCCGAAACCAGCGCCGATCTCAACCCCCTTCACGGCATTGATACTCATCAGTGCATGGGCCAGATCCGCATCCAGCCGGTCAAAAATCGGCTCGCCGAGCCCAGGCGGTACGCCGTCGGCAACCACGTTAATCCGGGCACCGATGGAATCCCCCTCCTTACGGAGTGCATCCATGTAGGCCTCCATCTCGGCCACCTTATCGGCATCCGGGCAGAAAAACGGGTTTTGGTGAACCTGATCCCAGTCCAGCTTTTCCGACTTGATCGGGCCGAGTTGGGAAAGATACCCGCGAATCCGTATTCCCAGGCGTTGCTCAAGAAATTTCCTGGCAACCGCACCGGCAGCAACCCGCATGGCGGTCTCACGAGCAGACGAACGGCCGCCACCACGATAATCACGAACACCGTACTTATGCACGTAGGTGTAATCGGCATGAGCCGGCCGGAACTGTTCAGAGATTCTGGAATAATCCTTGGAGCGTTGGTCGGTATTCTCGATCACCAGCCCGATCGGAGTGCCTGTGGTCTTGCCCTCAAAAACACCGGAAAGGATTCTTACCTCGTCAGCTTCGCGGCGCTGGGTCGTGTGCCGGGAGGTGCCCGGTTTACGGCGGTCCAGATCCCGCTGCATATCCGCTTCCGAGAGCTCAAGCCCTGGAGGACAACCATCAATGATACACCCCAGCGCAGGCCCGTGGCTCTCGCCGAATGAGCTAACCGTAAACAGTTTCCCGAAAGAATTTCCAGACATAATTCAGTATCTTGCTCAGCTTTTATGAGAATTCAGATTAACTTAAGGCCTGCCACTGGCGCAGATCCGGCTCGGTAATCAGAAAGACGCCATCGCCGCCATTTTCGAACGCCAGCCAGGTTAGCGGCAGATCCGGATAGGCCTCATCCAGTGCCAGCCAGCTATTGCCAACCTCCACGATCAGAAGCCCGCCAGGGGTGAGGTGGTCAGCCGCGTCGGCAATGATCCTGTGAGCAATAGCCAAACCATCTTTCCCGGCGGCCAGGCCGAGTTCGGGCTCGTGACGGTATTCGTCCGGCATGCCGGAAAGATCTTCCGCATTCACATAAGGTGGATTGCTCAGGATGACATCGTAGCGGCCCTGGATATTTTCAAAGACATCCGATTGTACGGTTCGGACTCGTTCGCGGACTCCGTGCAACTCGATATTCGATTCGGCTACCGCCAGGGCATCCGGAGAAATATCCGAGAGGTCCACTTTTGCCTCTGTGAAAACGGAGGCGGCACCAATGCCAATACAACCACTTCCGGTACAGAGATCCAGAATCCATTCCACCGGCTTGTCAGCCAGCCAGGGCTGAAAGCCCTTCTCAATCAACTCACCAATAGGCGAACGTGGCACCAGCACTCGTTCGTCCACTTGAAACGGCATGCCCATGAACCAGGCCTCACCCAACAGGTAGGCAAGAGGTACCCGCTCGTTTACACGGCGGCCGATTCTGTCAAGGATCAGCGCCCGCTCCTCGCGGGTGAGGCGGGCTTCCAGGAATACCGCATTGTTCTCCAGAGGAAGGTGCAGGCTTCGCATGACCAGTTGAACTGCCTCATCCCAGACGTTGTCCGTGCCGTGGCCGAAAAACAGGGGCGCAGCGGCAAACCGTGAAGAGGCGTAACGGAGGTAATCCCGAATGCTATAAAGGTCGTCAATGGGGCTGGTCACAAACGTAAATCCTGCGAGAGAGCGTGTCAGAGCCGGATTATACGCTCTTTAGGGGGCCGACTGCAGCCCACCAGAAAAGCCTGTAAGTGAATGCCTCAGATTGCCAGCGGGCCGGAACTGTTACGGCTTTCCTCAAACCTGTCCAGGGCCGATTCCATCCGGTCCCTGCCCAACTGAATAAGCTCGGGGGCCTTGTGGTAATCGTAGCTCCGACAGGCATTTTTGGGAATATTGACCAGCAGATCCGGCGGATAGCCGGCAAGCTTGTACTGAACCAAGGCACTCTGCATGGTCTCGATGGCGAGGTTCATAACGTCGAATTTGCCGATACCGAGTTTGTCCCAGTTAATGGTTTCGTGCTCTTCCGGATTTTTCTTGTCGGCCAACTTTTTCTCGAGTTGCTTCTGGCGCTCTTCTTTGTGCTCTTTCTTGTACCCCGCCCGGCTGATTTTTGCTTCCGGGCTGTCTCCGCTATCCGGTTTTCTCGTGGTCAGTGATTTCAGGGAGTCCCAGTCAAACCAGCGTGACGCTTTCTGGCGAACCATTTCGACCCACTCGTCCATGTCCGTGTTTCCGTTGTCACCCGGAGAAAAAGCAGCATCCGGAATCCGTCGTCGCCGGTCATTCTCACCATTGAGGTTAACCGCCACAATCATATCGGCTTGGGAGGATATGGTCGGGATAATCGGGAGCGGATTGAGCAAGGCGCCATCCACCAGAACCCGGCCATTGAGAATCAGCGGAGTAACAACGCCTGGAATCGCCACCGAAGCACGGATGGCCTGATCCAGCGGACCTTCCTGGAACCATATTTCCTTATGGCCGAGCAGATCGGTCGCCACGGCAGTGAAGGCGATAGGCAGGTTCTCGATCCGGGTATCTCCCAGCATTTCCCTGACCACCGAAAAGATCCTCTCGCCACGAATGGCTCCGACCGAGTTGAAGGTGACATCCAGGAGTTTCAGGATGTCAAACTGGTCCAGCCCCGTGACCCAGTCCTTGTAGTCCTGCATCTTGCCAGCGCCGAACATGCCGCCAATTAATGCCCCCATGGAACAGCCGGAAATGGCAACAATCTCGTAGCCGCGTTCCACCAGAAGCTCAATCGCGCCGATATGAGCGTAACCTCTGGCCCCGCCACTTCCAAGGGTCAAGGCAACGGTTTTTCGCGGCTTTCCCGGATCATGACCTTTTGCAGGGTCTGCGGACGCCCGGGCAGTTGAAACGTCAGAACTTTTCAACACGCTGGCCACAGGATCCCTCGTTTCACCCTCCGGGCGCTGGCCCTTGCGATCCCGGTCGTTATCCTTTGATGAACCCATCGTTGCTACCTCGAAATCACGACCACTTCCACCCGGTCACCCTGTCGATCCGGACTACTGAAAACACCGGCTGGCCCCACAATAATGATTTCCTGCTGGCTTCGGGAGACACCCGTCTTCGACAACACCTCAGACAGCGATTCAGTGGCCTGGCGGGCGCGGCCCATGGCCTCGGCGAAGGTTTCATTTTCCTCCAGCACGGAATAGCCCACCAGAGCGACAACGCTACCCTCCTCCCTCGCCAGATCCGTTACCAGCCTGCGATCGGTCGCCTGCCAATTGAAACGGTAGGTGACACCAGCTTGCCAGGGAACGATAATCGGCCCCTCAACACGTCTTGCCACATTTCCAAAGCCCGGGATGGTCGCACCGGCTTCAACCCGCAAATGCTCTACCCATACGTATTCCCGGAGATTACCCCGGGTAACCGTGTAAATCAAAGTTAACCAGTGGCCGCCATCTTCCGCAACGGTACCGGCCACCAGGTAATCCTGTGTCGCATCCCGCCCCAACAGCACCGGCTGCCCAAAGACCTGATTGGCCCAGACATTGCTCCGCCCACAGCGGATACCGGTACAGTCAAAAAGAATCTGGGCATTTCTTTGCCGCAAAATCCCCAAATAGTGACCCCGGGCCTTTTCACGGCTGGAATCCCGGGCAATCTGGTACAACCGCCCTTCACCCTCCACCGGAAGCCGGGCCATGGTTTCGGAGCGGATTTCATTATTGACCTCCCGGAGCGGGCTGAACAATACCAGATGGCCCGACGATTCAATTTTAACCGTACTTTCAAGAGACGATTGCGGGAAGGGCGCTGGCACGTCTTCCGGGGCGGCCATGCCAAGGGTCGGCAGGACCAGGGAACAGAAAACCAGGGCAATAAAACGCACAAACAGTGATTTCAGCAAGCGATTACTCATTTTCCAGGAATTGTCTGATAGCGGTTACAACCGGCCCGGTCTCGCCATCAAGGATGTGCCGGAGCTTCCAATCGGACTCCCGGAATGCCGGGGCGGCGACTTCTATGCCATCGCTTTTTATCGGATGTCCAGAAGCCCCCGTGGCAATCGACCTATCATTCATCCAGGCTCCGCCTTCACATTGTATGGGTTGGCCGATCCGAGCTCAGCGAGCCTGCCAGGTAGGATTCAATCCTGGTGCGGGCGGTTTCG
>JAXHUV010000137.1:0-6158 GCA_034189445.1 Pseudomonadota bacterium | reverse complement strand
GCGAGCGCGGATTTTCTGGATTTTGAGGCGCATAGTGGTTCTATGCAACGAAAAAGCCGGGAAATATGAGCCGTTTTCCCACCGGCGCAGTAGATTAGCCTTAAGTCCGACAGGCTGCTAGGCACAGATTAAATCACAAGGAGAGAGAGATGGGGCACCATCCCGTAGAAGATAGTAATCGCAGTTCCAACCGTACCCTGGAAAGTATTATCTCCGCTAAACTCAGTCGACGTCGTCTGCTGACCGGTTCGGCTTCCGCCGCCACGCTGACCGTACTTGGTTCGATCGGCCTCACAGCCTGTAGCGACAGCGACAGCGACAGTTCCGGCCCAGCGTCACCGGGCGATGACATTACAATGAACCCGGAATCCCTGGGCTTCGAGGCCGTCCCCCTCTCACTTGAGGACCGCGTTCGCGTACCCACCGGTTACAGGGCACAGGTGCTCTATGCCAAAGGCGATGCCTTGTCATCCAGTATTCCCGAATTCCGAAATGACGGCACAGATGTTGACTATGATCAACGCTGCGGCGATGAAAATGACGGCATGCACTTTTTCGGTCTTTCCGAAAATGGACAATACGATCCCTCTGTCAGCGATCGAGGCATTCTGTGTGTCAACCATGAGAACCTTGAGGACGCCACACTTCATCAGAATGGTGTTACCGCTGCGACCGACAACAATGGGGTCCGTCCGAAAATCGAGGTTGATCGGGAGATGGCGGCACATGGCGTTTCCTGTGTTGAGGTGCGAAAAATTGATGGCAACTGGACTTATGTGAAGGATTCCACTTTCAATCGCCGCGTGACATTTTTCACGGAACTTCAAATGTCCGGCCCCGTTGCCGGTTCAGATATCGTCAAAACCCGAACTTCCCCGGACGGACAAAGCCGTTTCGGCACCATGAACAATTGCGCCAATGGCTTTACCCCCTGGGGCACCTACCTGGCCGCCGAAGAAAACTGGTGGTCCTACTTCAGTCGCCCGGACGATACCGCTGACCGCACAGACAAGGAAAATGTTCTGCTCCTGCGATATGGCATTTCTCCGGGCAGTAAAGGTTTTTCCCATCGGGATTGGGATACCTTATCAGGGGATGTCTATGAACGGTTCCGCCCGTCGGTCTCCGGCGCAACCGCCTCGGATGACTTCAGAAACGAGCCAATTCTGCATGGTTATATTACCGAGATAGATCCGTTCCGCCCGGCCCAGAAGCCCAAAGTAAGAACCGCCTTTGGTCGACTGGCACATGAAGGCGCCTGGCCTGCGCCGGTTGAGCCAGGTAAGCCACTGGTGTTTTACTCTGGCGACGACAGCCGGGGAGAATATATTTACAAGTACGTCTCCAACCAGCCCTGGGATCCGGCAGATGCTGACCGCGGACTGGCGGCCGGAGACAAGTACCTTGACGATGGCAAGCTCTATGCCGGTGTTTTCAACGAGGATGGAACCGGTGAATGGCGGGAGATAAGCACCGAAAACCCTGACCTGGCGGGTGACCAGACCTACGAGGGATTCACTTACCAGTTCTCGGGAGCAGCGGATTTGCTCGCAGGCGCCCGCCTAGCGGCCGACATTCTAGGCGCTACCAAAATGGACCGCCCAGAGTGGGCTAAGGTACATCCGCTGACCGGTGAGGTTTACCTCACGCTGACCAACAACCGCACCAGCGTTCGTCCGGTTTCGGAACTGGACCCTGCGAATCCTCGTGCCTACGAAGACAATGTCGGTGAGGACCGGGGCCGCGACGGCAATGCCAATGGCCACATCATTCGCTGGAAGGAGGCCGGTGGGGATCATTCCGCCACAACATTCGAGTGGGATATTTTCCTGTTCGGCGCGGACGCCGACGCCGATGCCAGCAACATCAATGTGTCCGGCCTGACCGCAGACAACGAATTCTCCAGTCCCGATGGTCTTATGATCGATCATAGAGGTGTCATGTGGATTCAGACAGATGATGGTGCTCTAAGGGACAAGACAAACAACCAGATGTTGGTTGCCATCCCGGGGCAGGTGGGAGACGGAAAATCCGTTTCCATAACCTCCTCGGTTGGTGCGGACACCAACACAATCGAAACTTTCGTAGGCAGGAGCGCTGCGGAAATCCAACTCAAGAGATTTTTTGTTGGCCCCAAAGGCTGTGAGATAACGGGCATTTATCTCACACCGGATGCCAGAGCGCTGTTCCTGAACGTTCAGCATCCCGGGGAGGACGGTTCCAGCGAACTCTTCAATACGGATAACAGTGTCTGGCCCGCTGCATCACGCGACGCAACCCAGTTTGGTGAAGCTGGATCACGCCCGCGCTCTGCAACCGTGGTGGTGACTCGGGAAGACGGCGGTGAAATTGCCCTCTGACCGACTTATTTACTGAATAATTGATATTGGCCGGTCAGGTATCTGACCGGCTTTTTTGCTCTGAGCCGGCGTATCACCCCTTACTGGGTCGCCTCGTCATAACTCTCTTCGATGGAATCGGCTGCCTCTTCAGCAGCATCCCCCACTTCATCAGCCGCATTTTCCGCACCCTCCTTCATTTCGCCCCAGGCACTTTCGTCCTGGCCAGTAGTTTCTTCTACCGTTTCCTCTGCGGAGTCGGCCGCATCCTCCACCATGTCTCCGGCGTTATCCGCGGCCTGTTCGACGTCCATCCCTTCATTGTCTTCCGAACTGCAGGCCGCAAGGCCGAGTGAGAGAACCGTCAAAAATGCAGTCAGTGTGAGCTTGTTCATACCATATCCCTCTGTTGGTAAGTATTTACAACGGAGTACAGAGTACGGCGGGTTCGGGTCCAGGGCAATTACCCGGCAATTACTCTTTCGTTAACTGGCGCGGTAGATCAGCCTTAAGCCCGGCAGACTGCTGGAATCCGCTTTCCGCCAAAGGAATACCATGTGTCATCTTGAAGCGTTTTATTTTTCCTTAAAACCTGCTTATCGTCTTTCCAGATCACCGGGGTGAGCAGGTCCAGCGGCCTCCGGCGTATTCCAGTCTGCGCCTAAACCGCGACAACCGATCACGGCAGCATCTCGACCTGGCCGTTGACGAATTTCGGATGGAAACGGCACGTTGACTTGACCTTCCGGGCGGGCCACGTATCATCGAATCTCAAGTTTGACGGATGGAGCAACCATGACCGTAAGGTCCTTCGGCTGCATGAGAATTACCCGCCCACCTGTTACCGCCGACATCGCGCGGCACCGGGGACGTCTACCCTACTTCCCGGACCCGCCCGTTTCCTGCTGAGCCACCCCGCCTTTTCTGCCGCGGAAGCATCGGAGCGCATTATGCAGGGTGGCTTGCCGGAGACTAGACTCAGGCCAACATGCCTTTAACACTCACGTAAAAGAAAGCCAATAACGAGGTTGCGATGTCGCTACCGCTGGTTGTTTTACTGCCTTTCCTGGGTGCTGTAGCCGCCCCCCTGTTCGCTCAGGGCGGCAGAACGGCAATTGCCATTGCATCTTCCGTACCCGCGCTGATCGCACTTGCAGCCCTTTTCCCGCACTGGGAAACGCTTGCCGGCGGCGGCGTGGTGCTTCACAGCTCTGAATGGCTGCCGGCACTTGGCCTCTCCTTCAGTTTCCGGCTGGACGGCCTGTCTCTGCTGTTCGCCCTGCTGATCCTGATTATCGGACTGCTGATCATTCTCTACGCCCGCTATTATCTGAAGGCTCACGAGAACGTCGGCAAGTTCTACGCCCTGCTGCTGTGCTTCAAGGGCTCCATGTTGGGCATTGTGCTCTCCAGCAACCTGCTGCTGATGATGATTTTCTGGGAACTGACCAGTCTGACCTCGTTCCTGCTGATCAGCTTCTGGACCCACAAACAGGATGCTCGCCGGGGCGCCCGGATGGCACTCGCGGTGACCGGCGGCGGCGGTCTCGCGCTGCTCGCCGGCATTCTGATGATTGGCAACATTGTTGGCAGCTTTGAACTTGATGATGTGCTGGCAGCCGGCGACCAGATCAAGGCACATGCCATGTACCCGATGGCTCTGACCCTTGTTCTGCTCGGGGCCTTCACCAAATCAGCACAGTTCCCCTTCCATTTCTGGCTTCCCCACGCCATGCAGGCGCCGACCCCGGTATCGGCATACCTGCATTCGGCCACCATGGTCAAAGCCGGCATATTTCTTATGGCCCGGCTTTATCCTGCGCTGGCGGGTACTGAGCAATGGTTCTATATGGTCAGCTTTACCGGCATGGCCACCCTACTCATTGGCGCCTATGCCGCCATGTTCAAACATGACCTTAAAGGGCTTCTGGCCTACTCAACAGTGAGCCACCTGGGCCTGATTACCCTGCTGTTCGGTATGGGCACGCAGCTTGCCGCCGTGGCGGCAGTCTTCCACGTGATTAACCACGCCATCTTTAAAGCCTCCCTGTTCATGGCCGCCGGGATTATCGATCACGAAACCGGCACCCGGGATATGCGTCGCATTAATGGCCTCTGGCGCTATATGCCCCACACTGCAACCCTGGCCATGGTGGCCGCTTCATCCATGGCCGGCGTTCCTTTGCTGAACGGTTTCCTGAGCAAGGAAATGTTCTTTGCCGAATCTCTGGCGCTGAACCTCCCGGGGCTCTGGGCATGGCTGCCACCCATTGCGGCAACCCTGGCCGGGATCTTCGCGGTGGCCTACTCGGCTCGATTCATTCATGATGTTTTCTTCAACGGCAAACCGGTGGATCTTCCTATTTACCCGCCTCACGAACCACCTCGCTACATGAAGTTTCCGGTGGAAATCCTGGCATTCGCCTGCATCATGGTCGGTGTGTTCCCTGCGGTTTCTGTCGGGCCTCTGCTTTATATGGCCGCCTCGGCCACGCTCGGCGGCGATGTACCGGATTACACGCTTTCGGTCTATCACGGCTTCAACCTTCCGCTGCTCATGAGTTTCGTCGCCTTTTCCGGCGGCTTGCTCATGTACAGCCAGCGTCAGCGCTTCTTCGACTTTCATGACCGGTTCCGCGAAATTGACGAGAAGGCAGTGTTCGAAGCGGTTGTCCTGCGACTTGTCGAGCTGGCGAACCGGTTTACCGCGCGCATCGAGAATGGCTCACTGCAACGATACGCTCTGCTGCTGGTCGTGAGTGTTATTGCCGTTGCGGTAACGCCTCTTCTTCATCTGGGGGTTTTTGTCGGGGAAAACGGGTTGAGCCCGGTTGATGCACCTACGGCGATCGTTGCGGCTGTTCTGATTCTTTGCGCTCTGGTAACCGCGGTCATGCACCGGCAGCGTTTCTACGCGCTGGTGCTGCTCAGCGTGGTGGGCCTGATTGTGGCCCTGGCCTTCGCCCGCTTCTCGGCACCGGACCTTGCCATGACCCAGCTCTCCGTCGAGGTTGTGACCATTGTTCTGCTGATGCTGGCACTTTTCTACATGCCTTCCTGGGCTCCAATAGAAACCCCGGTGAATCGGCGTTTCAGGGATATAATTATTGCAGGGGCGGCAGGTATCGGCATGACGCTGGTCGCCCTGGCCATCCTGACCCAGCCGTTCAGTTCAATTTCCGGGTTTTTCCTGGAAAACAGTAAACCCGGCGGTGGCGGCACCAACGTGGTCAACGTCATTCTGGTGGACTTCCGCGGCTTCGACACCCTCGGGGAAATCACCGTTCTGGCTATCGCCGCCCTCGGCATTTACGCCATGCTCAAGAACACAGCGCTGACACCGCCCCCGAGCGATGGCGAGGGACATGCGTGGACCCGGGATGCCTACCCACTGATGCTACGCCAGATTGCCCGTCCGATGCTGCCGCTGGCGCTGATGGTGTCTGCATTTATTTTCCTGCGCGGCCACAACTTGCCTGGCGGCGGCTTCATCGCCGGCCTGATCACCTCGGTTGCCCTGATTCTCCAGTACATTGCCAGCGGCATGGTCTGGACTCAGGACCGGGTTCCGTTCCGTTATCACAATGTGATCGGTCTGGGCCTGCTTTTCGCAACCGTTGCCGGCGTCGGAAGCTTTGCCTTCGGCTATCCGTTCCTGACCTCCACTTTCGGTTACATAACCTGGCCGGTGGTGGGCAAATTCGAGGTTGCGTCCGCCCTGGTGTTTGATCTGGGCGTCTATCTGACGGTTATCGGAGCCACCCTGCTTGCGCTGGTGAGTATTGGCCGGCTGTCTCCCCACTCCGCTATCAAGAGTAA
>JAXHUV010000136.1:0-6192 GCA_034189445.1 Pseudomonadota bacterium | reverse complement strand
ATGGGTCCACCGCCGCCGTGACCACGGTGGGGTTATCTTCCTGGATCTGCGGGATCGGGATGGCATGTCTCAGGTGGTTGTTGATCCTGATACCCCAGAAAGTTTTGCCCTCGCGGAAAAGGTGCGCAGCGAGTATGTCATCAAGGTCACCGGCCGGGTGCGTCGTCGGCCCGCCGGCACCGAGAACAACAACATGCCCACCGGCCAGGTTGAGCTTCTGGGTAAAGAGCTGGATATCCTGAACACCGCGGCAACGCCGCCGTTTCCGCTGGATGAGCATGTGGACGTTGGCGAGGACGTGCGTCTGCGCTACCGGTTTGTGGATCTGCGTCGTCCGGAGATGATCAACCGCCTGCGTTTCCGCTCCCGGGTAACCAGCTATATTCGTAACTATCTGGACAGCAATGGCTTCATGGATGTGGAAACCCCCATCCTGACCCGCGCCACACCGGAAGGTGCGCGGGATTACCTGGTGCCGAGCCGTACCCACGAAGGTTCCTTCTTCGCGCTTCCGCAGTCGCCCCAGCTGTTCAAGCAACTGCTGATGGTGTCTGGTGTTGACCGTTACTACCAGATTGCCAAGTGTTTCCGGGATGAAGACCTGCGCGCGGATCGTCAGCCAGAGTTTACCCAGGTGGACATCGAGGCCTCCTTCATTGACGAAGAGACCCTGATGGGTCTGAACGAGGACATGATTCGCTCCCTGTTCAAGGATGTTCTCGATGTCAGCCTGCCGGAGTTCCTGCGCATGCCACACTCCGAGGCGATGCGGCGCTTCGGTTCCGACAAGCCGGACCTGCGTATTCCGTTGGAACTACTGGACGTGAATGATCTGGTGGCAGGCGTGGACTTCAAGGTCTTTGCTGGCCCCGCCAAGGATCCGAAGGGTCGTGTAGCCGCTTTGCGGGTACCCAAAGGCGGCGGGCTGACCCGTAAGCAGATTGACGACTACACCAAATTCGTTGGCATTTACGGCGCCAGGGGCCTGGCCTACATCAAGGTCAATGACCTGTCCAGGGGCGTGGAAGGCCTGCAGTCTCCGATCATCAAGTTCCTGGGTGATGACGTCGCCCTGGCGATCATGGAACGCGTGGGTGCCGAAGACGGCGACATCGTGTTCTTCGGTGCCGACAACACCAACGTGGTCAACGAGGCCCTTGGCGCGCTGCGAATCAAAGTCGGCCACGATCTGGACATGCTGACTTCCGAGTGGGCTCCGCTCTGGGTCGTGGATTTCCCGATGTTCGAGAAAACCCCGGACGGCGGCCTGACCGCGATTCATCATCCGTTTACCGCGCCTTCGTGCAGCCCGGAAGATCTGGCCGCAGATCCTGCCAATGCACTGTCCCGCGCCTACGATATGGTACTCAACGGTACCGAGCTGGGTGGCGGCTCCATCCGTATCCACGATGAGAAAATGCAGGAAACGGTATTCCGCATCCTGGGTATCGGCGAAGAAGAGGCCCGGGCCAAGTTCGGCTTCCTGCTGGACGCCCTGAAGTTTGGTTGCCCGCCCCATGGTGGTCTGGCTTTTGGTCTGGATCGCCTGGTGATGTTGATGACCGGCGCTGCATCCATTCGTGACGTAATCGCCTTCCCGAAAACCCAGAGTGCCACTTGCCTGATGACCCAGGCGCCCGGCGAAGTGGATGAGAAGCAACTGCGCGAGCTGCACATCCGCTTGCGCAAGTCGGCAAAACCTGTGGAAGGAAACAAGGCTGAAACAGGCGAGGCAACGGAGTAAGCCGTGGGCATCGGGCCGGAATTGTCGCTCTGTTCCCGGGTGATCGATGGCGTCGCTTTAACCAGACCGAGGCATTGATGTGGCGATAATTCTGGGCGTCGATCCGGGATCACGAGTTACCGGTTACGGGGTCATTCGGGCGGATGGTCGACACATTGAGTACATCGACAGCGGCTGTATCCGGGTGGGCGAGAAACCCATGGCGGAGCGCCTTCAGACCATCTTCCAGAGCCTCGCCACCCTGATCGGAGAATACCGGCCGGAAGAATTTGCCATCGAGCAGGTGTTCATGGCCCGTAATCCCGATTCCGCCCTGAAACTTGGCCAGGCCCGTGGCGCGGCCATTGTCAGTGCCGCCAACAGTGGTCTGGCGGTTCATGAATACTCGGCCCGGCAGGTTAAACAGGCGGTGGTCGGCAAGGGTGGTGCGGACAAGTCCCAGGTGCAGCACATGGTTCAGGTGTTGCTCTCGCTCTCACGCAAGCCCCAGGCCGATGCCGCCGATGCGCTGGCCATTGCCATGTGCCATGCCCACATGAGCCAGAGTATTCTGCGGGTGGTCAGTGGCGCCGGAAAGGTCAGGAACGGGCGCGTGCGACAACAGTAAGCCGCTCACGGGAGCGACAGGAGATTCAACTTGATTGGTCGTATCCGAGGTATTCTGGTTACAAAGGCTCCGGGCCAGGCGTTGGTTGAATGCGCCGGCCTGGGGTACGAAGTCGATATTCCCTACACCACATTCTTTCATTTGCCGGAAACCGGTAATGAAGTGACCCTGCACACCCATTTTGCCGTTCGCGAAGATGCCCAGAGTCTGTATGGCTTTGTTTCCAGCCTGGACCGGGATCTGTTCCGGTTGCTGATCAAGGTCAACGGAGTTGGTCCGAAACTGGCGGTCGGGATTCTTTCCGGCCTGGACGCCCGGCAGTTCATTCGCTGCGTGGAGAACCGGGACTCCGCCTCACTGGTCAAGCTGCCCGGTGTTGGCAAGAAGACCGCGGAACGGCTGCTTATTGAAATGACGGACCGGGTAGGGCAGCTTGAAGGGCAACTCGTGCCAGCGTCGCCTGAATCGACACGGCAGGATCAGGTGGCCGGGAAAGGCCCATCTGGCGGGCAGGCAGCGGCCGGGGAAGCGGAAGCCGCACTGATCGCTCTGGGCTACAGACCCCAGGAGGCCGCCAGAGCGATCAGTAAAGTGGCCGAGGAGGGCATGGCCAGCGAAACCCTCATCCGTCTGGCGCTGCGAAGCATGATCCCGGCCTGAGCGCGAAAACCTGTTGCGAACCTGTAGAGAGCGTAACGTGACAGCCGCCAATCCCTTTGTACAATTGCGACAGCGCTGGAATAGCGGGCAAACGTGAGGCACGATGTTGATTCCCACACTACCCACACTATCCACACTAACTATGGGTGATGCCATGATCGAATCCGACCGGTTGATCTCGGCCCGGGCCGGTGAGTACGAGGAAGTACAGGACCGGGCCATTCGCCCGACCCTGCTGGCTGAATATGTTGGCCAGCCAGTGGTCTGCGAGCAGATGGATATTTTTGTCTCCGCTGCCCGTGGTCGCCGGGAAGCTCTGGATCACGTCCTGATTTTTGGTCCGCCCGGTCTGGGCAAGACAACCCTGGCCAATATCATTGCCAACGAGATGGGTGTGTCCATCAAGACAACCTCCGGCCCTGTGCTTGAAAAAGCCGGGGACCTGGCGGCAATGCTGACCAACCTTGAAGAAGGTGACGTTCTCTTCATCGACGAGATTCACCGTCTCAGTGCGGCGGTCGAAGAAGTCCTCTATCCCGCGATGGAAGATTACCAGCTCGATATCATGATTGGTGAGGGCCCCGCTGCCCGGTCCATCAAGCTGGATCTGCCGCCGTTTACCCTCGTCGGAGCCACCACCCGCGCGGGGCTGCTGACATCGCCCCTACGGGACCGCTTCGGAATCGTGCAGCGCCTGGAGTTCTACAACACCGAAGACCTCACCAGTATCATTCTGCGTTCCGCGAGGCTGTCTTCGGTTGCCGTTGATGAGGCGGGCGCCTTCGAAATTGCCCGCCGGTCGCGGGGCACACCGCGTATCGCCAACCGGCTGTTGCGCCGGGTCCGCGATTATGCCGAGGTCCGCTCCGATGGTCGCATCACCTCTGATATAGCCGATCAGGCCCTGAATATGCTGAAAGTGGATAGCCGGGGTTTCGACCATATGGACCGTCGCCTGCTGCTGGCCATGATCGAAAAATTCGATGGTGGGCCAGTGGGTGTCGAGAGCCTTGCGGCGGCAATCAGTGAGGAGCGAGGCACCATCGAGGATGTGCTTGAACCCTTTCTGATCCAGCAGGGCTACATGGTCCGGACTCCGAGGGGGCGCATGGTGACGTCCAACGCCTATCAACATTTCGGCGTTATTCCGGCGAAGTCGGGCGGGGAGGGCGATCTTTTTGGTTGAGCAGGTGCCAGAGGCAGGGTTCGAGCTGCCAGTCCGGGTCTATATTGAGGACACCGACGCCGGTGGCATCGTATTTCACGCCAAATATCTCCACTACATGGAGCGGGCCCGAACCGAGTGGTTGCGCAGCTGCGGAGTCGGCCTCAGGGCGGGTCTGGCAGACAACATCAGTTATGTTGTGCAGCGGCTGACCATTCACTATGCGGTACCGGCGAAGCTTGATGACGAACTTCTGGTAACTGCCGAACCGATCGCTTTTGGCCGGGTTTGGATGGATTTCCGGCAGCGCGTCATGCGGGCCGCCGACCGCAAGCTTTTGAGTGATGGCACTGTGCGGGTTGCCTGTATTGCGCTCGATACCGGCCGCCCCCGGCGCTTGCCCGAAAACATGCAGATGTTGCTGGCCAGGAATGTCCAGCCCACTGAAACGATAAACAGAACGAGCCTGGAGTAATAAGTGGATTCAGAACTGTCAGTCTGGCACCTCATTGCCAATGCCGGCGTCCTGGTACAGTTGGTCATGCTGTTGCTGGCCCTGGCCTCGATCATGTCCTGGACATTGATTTTCCAGCGCCTGCAGGTTTTCCGGAAAGCCAAACGGGCTCAGCTGGCGTTTGAAGAGCGTTTCTGGTCCGGCATGGATCTGGGCCAGCTGTACCGGGAGGTGAATGCCGATCCGACGCCGTTTTCCGGTATGGAATCCCTGTTCCGCGCCGGCTTCAAGGAATTTTCCCGGTTGCACCAGCAAAGCCGGGATGCCGATGCGGTCATGGAAGGTACCCAGCGGGCCATGCGCGTGGCCTTCTCCCGTGAGTACGAGCGGCTGGAAGCCAGCCTGCCATTTCTGGCAACGGTCGGCTCCACCAGTCCTTACGTTGGTTTGTTTGGTACCGTCTGGGGCATCATGAATTCCTTTCGTGGCCTGGCGCAGGTTCAGCAGGCAACCCTGGCCACGGTGGCGCCCGGCATTTCGGAGGCCCTGATTGCCACCGCCATGGGCCTGTTCGCCGCAATACCGGCGGTTATCGCCTACAACCGTTTCTCGGCCATGTCCGATGTTCTGCTGAAAAACTATGAAACCTTTGCCGATGAGTTTTCCAGCATTCTTCATCGCCGCGTTCACCAGAGTAACAAGGGCGCGGCATGATGCTGGTAGCAATCAGAGGCAGGCGTCAACCTGGGAGTACAACTTTATGAAAGGCCTGGGAATGATGCCGGAAAACCGGCGCAAGCCAATGTCGGAGATTAACGTGGTTCCGTACATTGATGTCATGCTGGTGCTGCTGATCATTTTCATGGTCACCGCCCCGATGCTGACCCAGGGGGTCAAGGTGGATCTGCCTCAGACAGCCTCGGATCCGATTCAGGCCGATAAGGATGTTGAGTCCATTATTGTTTCCGTGGATGCGAACGGTGCTTACTACGTCGAGATCGGTGATAAGGGCAGCGATCCCATGACGTTGGCGGAGTTACGGGGGCAGATTACCAAAATCCTCTCCCAGCGCGCTTCAAGCGAGATTCTGGTACGCGGTGATGAAAACGTTACTTACGGCACGGTTGTCAGGCTGATGGCGGAATTACAGGGCGCCGGGGCCAGCAGTATCGGCCTGATCACCGAATCACCCCGGGACGACAATTGATACGGGACGACAATTGATAGTGGTGCGGGCAGGTGTGTTGTGACAGATCATCAGCGGGAAGTAACCCGAACCGGTGTGCTACCGTGGAAATCACCAGTGGCGCTCTCGGTAACGCTGCACCTGTTGATTCTGGGTATTGCGCTGGCGGGCTGGTCCTGGACCAGCCCTGATCATGAGCCGCCACCAAAAAGTATTTCGGCACGTTTGATCAGCCAGCAACAACCTGAGCCCAGCCCGGTTATTGAGCCAGACAATCTGCGGAGGCGCGATGAAGAGCGCCGTGCCGAAGAGCAGCGCCGCAAGCAAGACGCAGAGCGGCAAAAGCAGGAGGAAGAAGCTCGCCGCAGGGCCGAAC
>JAXHUV010000135.1:0-6226 GCA_034189445.1 Pseudomonadota bacterium | reverse complement strand
CAACGTGTTGCTGGTGGCCGAGGACAATACCCTGACTCTGACTGGCAGTAATATTGAAGTGGAACTGGTGGCGCGAATAACGCCGGTACACGTGGATCAGCCGGGCCGGATTACTGTTCCCGCCCGCAAACTGTCTGATATTTCCCGGGCCCTCAGCGATGAAACGCCGATGGAGCTGTCGCTGGAAGGTGATCGTTTGCATCTGCGGTGCGGAGCCAGCCACTTCACATTGTCGACGTTGCCAGCGGAGCACTTCCCGAATGTGGAAGATGAAGACGAAAGCTTCCGTGTTGAATTACCGCAGAAAGAACTGGGCCGGATGCTGGATGCAACGGCGTTCGCCATGGCCCAGCAGGACGTTCGTTATTACCTGAATGGCCTGTTGCTGGAAGTGGACAAGGATCATGTACGGACGGTGGCGACCGATGGTCACCGACTGGCGATGGCCGATCTGAAACTGGCAACGAATTGCCCGGAGTTGCGGCAGGTTATCGTCCCCCGTAAAGGGGTTCTGGAGCTGGCTCGGTTGCTTGATGATGTGGAAACCCGTGTCACCCTCGTCATCGGCGACAACCACCTTCGGGCGACAGTGGGCTCGTACACATTCACGTCCAAACTCATCGAAGGCAAATTCCCCGACTACAACCGGGTAATTCCGCGAGGGGGCGATAAGGTTGTTCTGGCGGATCGTGCCACACTGAAGAATACCCTGCAGCGGGCGGGGATCCTGTCTCACGAGAATATCCGGGGTGTGCGGCTGAACCTGGCGCCGAATGAGCTCCAGATATTCGCCAACAACCCGGAGCAGGAGCAGGCCGAAGATGCGCTGCCGGTAGACTATCAGGGTGAATCTCTGCAAGTCGGTTTTAATGTAGGCTATCTGGTGGATGTGATGAACGCGCTGGATGAGGATCAGGTAAAAATCACCTTGTCCAATCCGAACAGCAGTGCGTTGATAGAGGCGCAGAATGATAACCGCTGTCTTTATGTTGTTATGCCCATGAGGCTGTAGCGGTAGGAGGGAGGACAGATTGATGAGTATCGTAACGAACGGAATCAAAGGTGCTTTCCGGATTGGGCAGACTGTGTCGGTACTCGGGAGGACCGGTATCAATTGGCTTCGGGGGGATCGCCCTCCAAAGCCGAAGCTGTTGAGGCAGACGTTTGAATCGCTCGGTGCGACCTACATCAAGTTGGGACAGTTTATTGCCAGCTCTCCCACGTTGTTCCCCAAGGAGTATGTTGAGGAATTTCAGTACTGCCTTGATAAAACGCCTACCCTGCCCTTCGGTGCGATCAAGAAAATTATCCGGGAAGAGTTGGGTCGGCCGCTGGATCAAGTCTATGGGGAAATCGATCCGGTGGCACTGGCGTCGGCTTCGATCGCCCAGGTTCATGCTGCTCGGTTGGTGACCGGTGAAGAGGTTGTTATCAAGGTCCAGAAGCCCGGGGTTGAGAACATTCTGCTGACGGACCTGAACTTCCTGTATCTTTCCGCCCGTATTCTTGAAATCCTGGCGCCGAAACTGTCCTGGACCTCGATGTCTGGCATTGTTGAGGAAATCCAGCGGACCATGATGGAAGAGTGCGACTTTATAAAAGAAGCCAATAACCTCAAGGTATTTCGCGATTTCCTGCACAATACTCATAATGAAGACGCGGCGGTGCCGAGAGTTTTTGAGCACTGCAGCACCCGCCGTATTTTGACCATGGAACGTTTCCATGGCGTATCGTTGAGCGACCTGGAGAGTATTCGGGGCTATACCCGTGACCCCGAGAGAACCTTGATAACCGCGATGAACACCTGGTTTTCCAGTCTGACCCAGTGTGAGTTCTTCCACGCGGATGTGCATGCCGGTAACCTGATGGTTTTGAAGGATGGCCGGGTCGGTTTTATTGACTTTGGCATTGTTGGCCGGATCAAGCCGGATACCTGGCAGGCTGTCAGTGATTTTATTTCGGCTGCGATGGTTGGTAATTTTGAAGGTATGGCCGATGCCATGATCCGGATCGGCATTACCCGCCAGACGGTTCGGGTGGATGATCTCGCCGGTGATCTGCGAATGCTGTACCAACGAATGGACAGATTGGTACCTGATGAGGTTCGCTATAAGGAGGATCAGGCGGAGGAGGATATCAATCATATTCTGATGGACACGGTTAAGATCGGCGAAGGCCATGGTCTGCACTTTCCCAGGGAATTTGCCCTGCTACTGAAGCAGTTCCTCTATTTTGATCGGTATGTCCATATTCTGGCTCCGGAAATGGATGTGTTTATGGACGAACGGTTGAATATGCTCCACTGAGTCTGTCGGGCTTGAACGAAAGGCGGCTGGCAGCCTCGCCTTACTTATGGAGAGGTAGAGGGGCAGGTAACGCCGCGTTTTTTGTTTTATTGGTTTTGCTCGGTTCCTTCCTCACTTTTCCGTTCGAGTTTGCTTTTCTATGGCGCTTGTAAAATTGCAGACTGAAAATTTCCGAAATCTGTCTTCTGTGCCTGTCAGCTTTTCGCCTTCTTTTAATCTGCTGTACGGAGAAAACGGCAGCGGAAAAACCAGTGTTCTCGAAGCTATTGGTTATCTGGGGTTGGGTCGGTCATTTCGGGTTAGTCGACATCAGGCGGTGGTGAGTCACGGGCAACAACGACTAACGGTATTCGGCGGGCTTGATCACGGTCTGGATGAAAGCGAGCACGCGAAGGATGCTGAACTTGTACATCGGCTTGGGATATCGCGCGATGTCGGGCAGAAGGAAACGGTTTTGCGGGTTGATGGGGAAGCAGTGCGTAGCCTGTCGGGCCTCGCGAAACATCTTCCGGTATCCGTGATCGACCCGGGTGTCTTTGAGGTGGTCGCGGGCGGGCCGGGAAAGCGGCGGCAGTTTCTGGACTGGTTGGTGTTCCACGTGGAACTTTCTTTCGGATGGGTATGGCAACAATGCCAGCGAGTCACATCACAGCGGAATCAAACGCTGAGAAATGCTAAACTGGACGAAGCATTAATGCGGGTTTGGGACCATCAGTACAGCACCCTGAGTGAGCGTATTACCGAGGCTCGCGTTGGCACTTTTAGCCGGTTCAAGGCAGCCTTTGAGCAGCTGGTTCGGGAAGTGGAAGTGCCCTGGACTGAAGGCTTGAAGCTTGAGTACTACCCGGGATGGGATGTCAGCCGCTCGCTGATGGCATTGCTTTCAGATCATCGGGAGCAGGAGCGAAAGGTCGGACATACGCTCTATGGTCCGAACCGCGCCGATATCCGGCTGAAATTTCAGGGCAGGCCTGTTGCAGAAACGTTTTCCCGGGGTCAGCAGAAAACCCTGGTGATTTTGATGAAGATTGCCCAAGGCATGGTGTTGAGTGACATGGGCAAGCAGGTGACCTTTTTGCTTGACGATATCAACGCCGAGCTGGATGAAGGGCATCGGGCCATGCTGGCCAGGAGGTTGCAGGCATTGCATTGTCAGGTGTTTATCACGTCTATAGAGCGCCCTTTGGTGGTGCGGCTCTGGCCCGAAGGTAACCTACCGGATTACAGATTGTTCCACGTGGAACATGGCAAATTGATGGAAGAATAAGACCGGCGCGACGCGAATTGCCCCGGACTATCACGCTTCAGGAGTTTCCGAATGAGTGAATCGAACTATAATTCCTCCAGTATCAAAGTCCTGAAAGGACTGGATGCAGTGCGAAAGCGGCCAGGCATGTACATCGGGGATACCGATGATGGCACAGGCCTGCACCACATGGTCTTTGAATTGGTGGATAACTCCATCGACGAGGCACTTGCGGGCCACTGCTCAGAGATTGGCGTGATTATCCACCCGGACGAGTCGGTGACCGTTAAGGATAACGGCCGTGGTATTCCCGTGGATCTGCATGAAGAGGAAGGGGTTTCCGCCGCCGAAGTTATCATGACCGTGCTGCACGCTGGTGGTAAATTCGATGATAACTCCTACAAAGTGTCCGGGGGGCTCCACGGTGTAGGCGTATCGGTAGTGAACGCATTGTCTTCCAACCTTACCCTGACGATCCGTCGTGATAACAAGGTCTACGAGCAGACCTACACCCACGGCGTACCCAACGCACCTTTGGCGGCTGTTGGCGAAACCGATGCATCAGGTACCAAGGTGCATTTCATTCCGTCCCCGCAAACCTTCACTCACATTGAGTTCCACTACGATATACTTGCAAAGCGTCTGCGTGAACTGGCCTTCCTCAACAGTGGCGTCCGTATTCGTCTGAAGGACGAGCGTTCCGGCAAGGAAGAGGTCTTTGAATACGAAGGCGGTTTGCGAGCCTTTGTTGAATACCTGAACTCCAACAAGACACCGATCAACCGGGTTTTCCACTTCAACCGTGAGCGCGAAGACGGCATTGCCGTGGAAGTGTCCATGCAGTGGAACGACGCCTTTCAGGAAAATATCTACGCCTTCACCAACAACATTCCCCAGCGGGATGGTGGTACTCACCTGGCCGGTTTCCGGGCAGCTCTGACACGTTCCCTTAACAACTACATTGAGCACGAAGGTCTGGGCAAGAAGGCTAAGGTCGCGACTTCCGGTGACGATGCCCGTGAAGGCCTGACCGCGATCATCAGCGTGAAAGTCCCGGATCCGAAGTTTTCCTCCCAGACCAAGGACAAACTGGTTTCCTCCGAGGTAAAAACCGCGGTCGAGCAGGAGCTGTATCAGAGCTTTTCGGACTACCTGCAGGAACAACCCAACGAAGCCAGGCTCATTGTCAACAAGATGCTTGAAGCGGCGCGGGCTCGTGAAGCCGCCCGCAAGGCGCGGGACATGACCCGACGTAAAGGCGCCCTGGATATTGCTGGCTTGCCCGGAAAACTGGCGGACTGCCAGGAAAAAGACCCCGCCCTTTCCGAACTGTATATTGTGGAGGGTGACTCGGCCGGTGGCAGTGCAAAACAAGGCCGTGACCGCAAGACCCAGGCAATCCTGCCGTTGAAAGGCAAGATCCTGAACGTGGAAAAGGCCCGTTTTGACAAAATGCTCTCCTCCGCGGAAGTGGGTACCCTGATTACGGCACTGGGCTGTGGTATCGGTCGTGAAGAGTTCAACCCCGACAAACTCCGTTACCACTCTATTATTATCATGACCGATGCGGATGTGGACGGTTCCCATATCCGGACTCTGCTGTTGACCTTCCTGTTCCGTCAAATGCGTGAGATCATCGATCGTGGCCATGTCTTTATCGCCATGCCGCCGCTGTACAAGGTCAAGCGTGGCAAGCAGGAGCAGTACCTGAAGGATGAGAAAGCCAAGGAAGCCTACCTCACCCAGACAGCACTGGAAGGCGCCCAGCTTTATGTGAATCCGGAGGCTCCGGCTATCAAGGATTCCGCACTGGAAACCATGGTCAAGGACTTCCAGGCCGTTATGAATATGATTGGCCGCCTGTCACGGGCCTACCCGGGCAAGGTGCTCGAACAGATGCTTCAGAACGTCACGCTCAAACCTGAGCATCTGAAGGAAGAAGAGCCGGTGGCTCGCTGGGTCGCCCGCCTGGGTAATGGCCTGGACCTGGATACCCGCACCGGCACCAAATACACCTTTTCGGTCACCAGGGATACCGAGCGGGGTCTGTACCTCCCGAAAGTCACTATCCATGTTCACGGTATCCCCTATGAGCACGTGTTCAGCCATGAGTTCTTTGAATCGCCTTCGTACGCAGCCATCGCCCGTATGGGTGAGACCCTGGATGGCCTTATTGAAGAAGGGGCTTACATACAAAGGGGTGAGCGTAAACAGCCGGTACTGTCTTTTGAAGGCGCCCTGGACTGGCTGATGAAAGAAGCCCAGCGAGGACTGAATATCCAGCGCTATAAGGGGCTGGGTGAGATGAACCCGGAACAGTTGTGGGAAACCACCATGGATCCGGAGACCCGCCGGATGATGAAGGTGACCATCGAAGACGCCATTGCGGCGGACCAGATCTTCACGACGCTGATGGGCGACGACGTGGAACCTCGTCGGGACTTTATCCAGACCAATGCTCTGGAAGTAGCTAACCTGGACGTCTGAACACAACGTCCCGGAGACACAAAAAAGCGGCGGAGGCTTCAAACCTCCGCCGCTTTTTTGTGCCTGGCAGCCTGTCGGACTTAAGCAATCGTCGCGAGCAAGGTGGGAAAGCGAGCGCAGATTTTCTGGATTTTGAGGCGCATAGTGGTTCTATGCAACGAAAAAGCCGGGAAATATGAGCCGTTTT
>JAXHUV010000134.1:0-6232 GCA_034189445.1 Pseudomonadota bacterium | reverse complement strand
TGGAAGCCCAACTCGAAGCCCGTGCGTTGATGATGTCCACCAACAACGTGCTGTCACCGGCCAACGGCGAGCCGATCATCGTGCCGTCCCAGGACGTGGTACTGGGTCTGTACTACATGACCCGTGAGCGTAAGAGCGCCCTGGGTGAAGGCATGGTATTTGCCGACGTCAAAGAGGCGCATCGTGCCTACGGCGCTGGCAAGGTCGACCTTCAGGCCATCGTCAGGGTTCGCGTGAAGGAAGTTACGATTGCGGAAGACGGTTCACGCACCAAAGAGTACAAGATCGTGGACACCACGGTTGGTCGAGCCCTGCTGTTTGATATCGTGCCGGATGGCCTGTCTTATGATCTGGTGAATAAGCCCATGATCAAGAAGGCGATCTCGAACCTGATCAACACCTGTTACCGCGACGCAGGCCTGAAAGATACCGTTATTTTCGCTGACCAGCTGATGTACATGGGTTATCACTACGCGACTGTGTCCGGTATTTCTATCGGCTTCAACGACTTCGAGATTCCGCCGGAGAAGTACGAGCTGGTAGATGCGGCGTCTGCGGAAGTGAAAGATATCGAAACCCAGTATGCTTCCGGTCTGCTAACCCAGGGTGAAAAATACAACAAGGTGATCGACATCTGGTCCCGGGCTAACGACAAAGTGTCCAAGGCCATGATGGAGCGTCTTTCCAAAGAGCAGGTGATTGGTCCTGACGGAAAGCCTGTCAAGGGTGAAGACGGCGAGTTTGAAATGCAGGAGTCTTTCAACTCCGTGTACATGATGGCCGATTCCGGCGCCCGGGGTTCCGCGGCCCAGATCCGTCAGCTGGCGGGTATGCGTGGTTTGATGGCCAAGCCGGATGGCTCCATCATCGAAACGCCGATCACCGCGAACTTCCGTGAAGGTCTGAACGTACTCCAGTACTTCATCTCGACCCACGGTGCCCGTAAGGGTCTGGCGGATACCGCTCTGAAGACCGCGAACTCCGGTTACCTGACCCGTCGCTTGGTCGACGTTTCGCAGGACCTGGTGGTTACCGAGGAAGATTGCGGTACCGACGACGGCTTGCTGATGACACCACATATCGAAGGCGGTGACGTTGTCGTGCCCCTGGGTGATCGGGTGCTGGGCCGTGTTACTGCCCGTGCCGCGTTTACTCCGACCGACAAGGATAACGCGGTTGTTGAAGCTGGCGCCCTGCTGGACGAGAAAGCGGTTGAGGCGCTTGAACAGGCTGGTGTCGACGAAGTCTGGGTTCGTTCCGCGATTACCTGTGAGACCCGTCACGGCATCTGCTCGAAGTGCTACGGCCGGGATCTCGCCCGTGGTCATCGGGTGAACGTTGGCGAGGCCGTGGGTGTTATTGCTGCCCAGTCGATCGGTGAGCCGGGAACCCAGTTGACCATGCGGACCTTCCATATTGGTGGTGCCGCCAGCCGGGCTTCTGCGGTTGATAACATCCAGGTCAAGCATGGCGGTAAAGTACGTCTGCACAACCTGAAATCGATTGAGAAAAGCGACGGTTCACTGGTCGTGGTATCCCGCTCCTCGGCATTGGCCATCGCGGATGACCAGGGGCGTGAGCGAGAGTGGTACAAACTGCCCTACGGCGCCGTGCTGTCCGTGAAACATGGTGATACGGTTGAAGCCGGTGTTGCGGTTGCCAAGTGGGATCCGCACACTCACCCGATCATCGCGGAAGCGGAAGGTACCGCCAGGTTTGTCAATATGGATCAGGGCATTACTGTCCGTACCCAGACCGACGAACTGACCGGCCTGTCCACCATGGAGGTCATCGACCCGAAAGAGCGTCCTGCCGCTGGCAAGGATATCCGTCCTGCGATCCAGCTGATCGACGCGAAAGGGGAAGAGGTGGAGCTGCCAGGTGGCGGCACTGCAATCTTCTTCCTGCCCGCGAAGGCTCTGGTTACCATGGCGAACGGCGCCAAGATCGAACTCGGTGACGTGGTTGCCCGGATTCCGCAGGAAAGCTCCAAAACCCGTGACATCACCGGTGGTTTGCCGCGGGTCGCCGACCTGTTCGAGGCCCGTCGGCCGAAAGAGTCTTCTATTCTTGCCGAAATCAGCGGCATGGTCTCCTTCGGTAAGGAAACCAAAGGTAAGAAGCGCCTGGTGATCACGCCGAAGGACGATGACGCTTACGAAGTACTTATCCCGAAGCATCGTCAGATGAACGTGTTCGAAGGCGAAACGGTTGAAAGGGGTGAAGTGATCTCTGATGGCCCGTCCAACCCGCATGACATCCTTCGTCTGCTGGGTGTGGTCGCGTTGGCCAAATATATTACCAACGAGATCCAGGACGTTTACCGTCTGCAGGGTGTTGTCATCAACGATAAACACATTGAAGTTATCGTTCGCCAGATGCTGCGCAAGGCGGAAATCACCGATCCGGGCGACACCACTCTGCTGTCTGGTGATCAGGTGGAAATCACCCAGGTGCTGGAAGAAAACGAGAAGGCCCTGGCGGCCGACAAAGAGCCTGCGCGGTTCGAGCGTCTGCTGCTGGGTATTACCAAGGCGTCCCTCGCCACCGAGTCGTTTATTTCAGCGGCTTCGTTCCAGGAAACCACCCGGGTGCTCACCGAAGGTGCGGTCACTGGGAAGCGGGATTACCTTCGTGGGCTGAAAGAAAACGTGGTGGTTGGCCGACTGATTCCGGCAGGTACTGGTCTGGCTTACCACGCCGAGCGTCGTCGTAAACGCGAACTGGAAGAGCAGGGCGTGACTGCGGCGGATGTGGAAGAAGCTCTGAGTGCTGAGCTCAACCGCGAAAGCTGAGTTGGGCCTGTGTATCACCTCCGGGTAGTTACCTATCCGGAGGTGGTTAAAAAGAGATCAGTCGTCTTGACTGTCCAGGGGCGCGGGCTTACACTTGCGTCCCTTAAATTTTACCCCCTTCACTGGGGGTAAGTTTCATTGATATGGTTTTTTGGAGTTTGCTTACATGGCAACGATTAATCAGTTGGTGCGTAAGCCTCGTAAGCGCAAGGTAGCCAAGAGCGATGTTCCAGCTCTTCAGGCCTGCCCTCAGCGCCGTGGTGTATGCACTCGCGTATACACCACAACGCCGAAGAAGCCGAACTCAGCACTGCGTAAAGTGTGTCGTGTTCGTCTGACCAACGGCTTCGAGGTTTCCTCATACATTGGTGGTGAAGGTCACAACCTTCAGGAGCACAGTGTTGTGCTGATCCGTGGCGGTCGGGTAAAAGACCTTCCGGGTGTGCGCTATCACACTGTTCGCGGAACACTGGACACCCAGGGTGTACAGAACCGTAAACAGGGCCGCTCCAAGTACGGTGCAAAACGACCCAAATCCTGATGTCGCGGATGGGTGTCTTTTATCGTTGCTTGTCAGAACGGTAAGAGTAAGGCTGAGTAGCAGTTTGCTATCTCAGGGGTTCCTGAAGACCTTTTAGATATATAAGGGCTTATCGATGCCTAGAAGAAGAGTTGCAGCTAAACGGGAAATTATCCCGGATCCGAAATTCGGCAGTTCACGTCTTGCCAAATTTATCAACCACGTGATGGAAAGTGGCAAGAAGTCTACCGCAGAGCGCATTGTCTACGGTGCTCTCGATATTGTTGCCGAGAAGTCCAAGGAAGAGCCGATCGACATGTTCGAGAAGGCCCTGGAGCACATTCAACCGATGGTCGAGGTCAAGTCCCGTCGTGTGGGTGGTGCTACCTACCAGGTGCCCGTCGAAGTACGGCCTTCCCGTCAGAACGCGCTGGCAATGCGCTGGCTCGTCGAATATTCACGGAAGCGCGGTGAGAAATCCATGGCTCAGCGTCTGGCTGGTGAAATCCTGGACGCCGCTGACAGCAAAGGCTCCGCTGTTAAGAAGCGTGAAGATGTTCACCGCATGGCAGAAGCCAACAAGGCGTTCTCTCACTTCCGTTTCTAATCAGCCGAGGTTTATACAGTGGCACGCAAGACTCCTATCAAGCGTTATAGAAACATTGGTATTTGTGCGCACGTTGATGCGGGCAAAACCACAACCACCGAGCGGGTCCTGTTCTACACAGGGATCTCCCACAAGATCGGTGAGGTTCATGATGGTGCGGCCACCATGGACTGGATGGAGCAGGAGCAGGAACGTGGTATTACCATCACCTCTGCTGCGACGACGACATTCTGGCAGGGTATGGACAAGCAGTACCCGGAGCACCGGATCAACATCATTGATACTCCGGGGCACGTTGACTTCACCATCGAAGTAGAGCGTTCCCTGCGGGTGCTCGATGGTGCGATAGTGGTGTTCTGTGGTTCCTCCGGTGTTGAGCCCCAGTCCGAAACCGTATGGCGTCAGGCCAACAAGTACGAAGTTCCCCGCATGGTGTTCGTCAACAAAATGGACCGTGCGGGGGCCGACTTCCTGCGAGTTGTTGAGCAGATCAAAAAGCGTCTGGGTGCAAACTGCGTCCCCATTCAGCTGCCGATCGGTGCTGAAGACGACTTTGCCGGTATTGTAGACCTGATTCGTAATAAGGCCATTTACTGGAACGATGCTGACTCCGGTGCCAGCTACGAACAGAAAGAAGTGCCTGCGGAGATGGAAGACGAAGTCGCCATGTACCGCGAGCAGATGGTTGAAGCCGCTGCCGAAGCCAACGAGGAGTTGATGGAGAGGTACCTTGAAGAAGGTGAGCTGTCCGTCGACGACATCAAGAAGGGCCTGCGCCTGCGCACCCTGGCTAACGAAATCGTTGTTGCCACCTGTGGTTCCGCGTTCAAGAATAAAGGTGTCCAGGCGGTCCTCGATGCTGTTATTGAATTCCTGCCGGCGCCGGACGAAGTCAAGGCCATCCGTGGTGAAGTTGACGACGAAGGCACCGAAGAAACCCGTCCGGTTGACGACGACGCACCGTTTGCGGCTCTGGCGTTTAAAATCGCCACCGACCCGTTTGTGGGCACGCTGACCTTCTTCCGGGTTTACTCCGGTAAGCTTGAGTCCGGTAATGCCGTCTACAACTCGGTCAAGGGCAAGAAAGAGCGCGTCGGCCGCATGGTTCAGATGCACTCGAAGGAGCGTCAGGAAATCAAAGAGGTTCTGGCGGGCGACATTGCCGCTGCTATCGGTCTGAAGAGTGTGACCACCGGTGACACCCTGTGCGACGAGAACCACAAGATCATCCTCGAGCGCATGGAGTTCCCCGAGCCGGTCATCTCCGTTGCGGTGGAACCGAAGTCCAAGGCCGACCAGGAAAAAATGGGTGTCGCGCTGGGCAAGCTGGCCCAGGAAGATCCGTCTTTCCGTGTTCGCACCGACGAAGAGTCCGGTCAGACCATTATCTCCGGCATGGGTGAGCTGCACCTGGACATCATCGTTGACCGTATGCGTCGCGAGTTCAAGGTAGACGCCAATATTGGCAAGCCGCAGGTGGCCTATCGTGAGCGCATCCGCAAGCCGGTCGACGTCGAAGGCAAATTCGTGCGTCAGTCTGGTGGTCGTGGTCAGTATGGTCACGTCAAGCTTAAGCTGGAGCCGCTGCCGCTGGATGATGAAGATGGCGAAAACTTTATCTTTGTGAATGAGATTGTTGGTGGTGTGGTTCCAAAAGAATACATCCCGGCAGTTCAGCAGGGTATTGAAGAGCAGATGCAGAATGGCTGTCTGGCCGGTTATCCGCTGCTGCGTATCAAGGCAACCCTGTACGACGGTTCCTATCACGACGTCGACTCCAACGAAATGGCCTTCAAGGTCGCCGGTTCCATGGCAATGAAGAAGGGTGCCCTTGAGGCGAGCCCGGCACTGCTCGAGCCGATCATGCGAGTGGAAGTTGTGACACCGGAAGACTACATGGGTGATGTTGTTGGCGACCTTAACCGTCGTCGTGGTGTCATTCAGGGTATGGACGAGGGTCCTGCCGGTAAGGTCATCCGTGCGGAGGTTCCGTTGTCGGAGATGTTCGGTTACGCCACTGACCTGCGTTCTGCAACGCAAGGCCGGGCATCCTACGCGATGGAGTTTTCTGGATATTCAGAGGCGCCTTCGAGCATTGCCGACGCAATTATTAAACAGGGTTGATCCCCAGGACTTAAGAAACAGGAAGAGGTGTAATCGTGGCTAAAGAAAAATTTGACCGTAGTAAACCGCATTTGAACGTAGGCACCATCGGTCACGTTGACCATGGTAAAACTACATTGACTGCTGCCCTGACCCGTGTGTGTCATGAAGTTTGGGGTACGGGAACCGCAAGTGCGTTTGACCAGA
>JAXHUV010000133.1:2638-6432 GCA_034189445.1 Pseudomonadota bacterium | reverse complement strand
GCAATGCCGAACAGACGTTCGGGGTTGTCAACGCGGGCCAGAGCCTCGTCGCAACAATTGACGGCACCGCAATCATCGGCGGAACAGAGGCCGATAGCCCTGCACTCCATGTCCTGGTGCTGACTGCCCCCGTTGCGGAAAATCCGGGATCGGGAAAGGATGGACTGGCAATGGCCGCACAGCAGGGTGGGTACCGCGCTGCCTTCAGCCAGGATGGCGGTGTAATGGTGTTGTTCAGTCATAAATATCCTCCTGATACTGCCCAACATATGGGCCAAGTATGACATTTGAAAGTCGGTATGCCGGTGTAATACGGCTTAACCGCCAGGATCGACCAGCGGTCGACGGTTGGAACGTTTGTCATCCCAGTCAAGCTCCTTTGGCTCATACCAACCGATTGCCTGCAGTACTCTCTCCCTTGTCTGCGGCGACAGTGTGGGCCAGAGCTCCTGGAAGTCCTCCAGGCCAAGCTCCCGTTGTTTTTGTTGCTTGCTCTGCAGTCGGCTGATGATCCGTGGCAGCTGCAAGGCTTCGCCGAGCTGGCCAGGCACCATGACCTCCTGGCCCATCACCTTGCGCCGGTGAGTTCTGGCGGCCAACACCTTGCGTAACTGCGTGGCTGCGTCCAGGGCTGTTTCGATGGTGAGGGTTCGCAGTTCCAACAACATGACCTGTCTATTAGTTGATCAACAGCCGATCACTATAACCTGAAGATAGCTACAGTGGCCACGCCAGCGTGGTAGGGTAGAATGGTCCGGTAAAACGCATAATCAAAATCGGGGAACCGAAAACTATGTACGCAAAACTTGAAACACGGACTTTTCTGGCGTTGCTGGTGGGTGTTTCCCTTGCCTTTGTGTTCCTGATGAAGCCCTTCTTCGGCCCTATATTCTGGGCGGTCGCCATTGCTCTGATTTTTTACCCGGTGCAGCAACTACTGGTGCGAAAACTGGGGCACAGGCCCAACGTGAATGCCTTGATAACCCTGTGTATCTGCCTGTTTATCGTGGTCATCCCGGTGCTGGTTCTGGTGACCTCCCTGGTTGCCGAGGGAGTCGCGCTGTACCAGCAGATCCAGAACGGCGATATACGGCCCGCCGAGTACATAGATCGAGTTAATCAGTCGTTCCCTGCCATCCAGGCATTCCTGGCGCAGTTTGATATCAGCTTTGCCGAGCTGAGAGACCGGGCGGTGAGCATTTTTGTCGGAGGTAGCCAGTTTCTTGGCAAGCAAGCGTTGGGTCTGGGACAGAATACCTTCCAGTTTTTCCTGGGCCTCGCGTTGATGGTGTACCTGGCGTTTTTCCTACTGCGGGATGGCGACGCGCTGATAGAGCTGATTATCCGGGCCCTGCCACTCGGAGATGAACGAGAGCGATTGCTGTTTGCCAAGTTTGCGGAGGTGACCCGGGCTACCGTGAAGGGAAACCTGTTGATTGCGATCATCCAGGGGGCTCTGGGCGGGCTGATTTTCTGGGTTCTCGGGATCCGTGGCGCCCTGCTCTGGGGTGTGGTGATGGCGATCGTATCACTGTTGCCGGCGGTAGGCGCCGCGCTGGTCTGGGTGCCGACCGCCATCTACCTCGCGGCGGTGGGACGTGTGATCGAAGCGGTGGTGCTGACGGCCTTCGGCGTGGTGGTCATCGGGCTGGCGGACAACCTGCTGCGGCCGATACTGGTTGGTCGGGATACCCGGCTTCCGGACTACATGGTGCTGCTCTCGACTCTCGGCGGCATTGTCATGTTCGGCATTAACGGTTTTGTGATGGGACCATTGGTGGCGGCTCTGTTCATGGCTTTCTGGGGAATTTTCATCCGGGAATTCAGCGAGGAGGCCCATCGCCCACCGGTCAGTGTGGACGATGAAGCGTCAGAACAAGGCAGGCAAACAGAGCACGATGTCCGCTAAGGCGACATAGAGCAAAATCGCCAATGTCAGCCGAGTTTTTCGAGATCCCGAACGGCGCCCTTATCGGCACTCGTAGCCAGTAGAGCATAGGCTTTCAAAGCTGCAGACACCTTGCGATCCCGGGGCAGTTCCGGTTTCCAGCCCTTCGCATCGCGGGCTTCCCGGCGACGATCCAGTTCGTGCTGGTCCAGTTCCACGTTAATGCTCCGGTTCGGAATGTCGATGCGGATACTGTCGCCATTTTCGATCAGGCCAATGGCTCCACCAGCGGCAGCCTCTGGCGAGGCGTGGCCGATGGACAGGCCGGAAGTACCGCCGGAGAAACGTCCGTCGGTCAGCAGCGCGCAATCTTTGCCGAGCCCCTTGGATTTCAGGTAACTGGTCGGATAAAGCATTTCCTGCATGCCCGGGCCACCACGGGGCCCTTCGTAACGGATGATCACAACCTCACCCGGCTTGACCTCGTCCGCGAGAATGCCGGCAACCGCAGCATCCTGGCTCTCGAATACCCGGGCCTTGCCCTCGAATACATAGATGCTCTCGTCCACGCCGGCGGTTTTAACCACGCAGCCGTCCAGGGCAATATTGCCGTATAGCACCGCCAGCCCGCCCTCGGAGCTGTAGGCGTTCTCAACCGAGCGAATGCAGCCGGTTTCCCGATCGCCATCCAGGGTTGGCCAGCGGGTGCTCTGGGAGAATGCGGTCTGGGTGGGGATGCCAGCCGGCCCGGCTTTGTAGAATTCGACCACTTCGGCGGTCGGCGACCTCATGATATCCCAGGTCTCCAGGCCCTCTTTCATGGTCTTGCTATGCACGGTCGGCAGATTGGTGTTGATCAGGCCGCCCCGTTCCAGCTCGCCGAGAATACCCATGATGCCGCCGGCCCGGTGCACGTCTTCCATGTGATATTTGGGCGAGTTGGGCGCTACCTTGCACAGTTGCGGAACCCTGCGTGACAGCTGGTCGATCTCGTTCAGGGTAAACGGAACACCGCCTTCCTGGGCTGCCGCCAGCAGGTGAAGGATGGTGTTCGTTGAGCCGCCCATGGCGATGTCCATGACCATGGCGTTTTCAAAGGCGGCCATCGAGGCAATGCTTAAAGGCAGTACGCTGGCATCGTCTTCCTCGTAATAGCGGCGCGCATTTTCCACAATCTGGCGACCGGCCTTCAGGAACAGCTGCTCCCGGTCGGCGTGCGTGGCCAGCAGCGAGCCATTGCCCGGCAGCGCAAGGCCGATGGCCTCGGTCAGACAGTTCATGGAGTTGGCGGTAAACATGCCGGAACAGGAGCCGCAGGTCGGGCAGGCACTGCGTTCGTATTCTTCCACCTGGTCATCGGAGGCGTTGGTGTCTGCGGCAATGACCATGGCATCCACCAGGTCCAGCTTGTGCTCGGACAGCTTGGTTTTGCCGGCTTCCATCGGCCCGCCGGAGACGAAAATCGTGGGAATGTTCAGGCGCATGGCGGCCATCAGCATGCCCGGGGTAATTTTGTCGCAGTTGGAAATACACACAAGAGCGTCGGCACAGTGGGCATTCACCATGTACTCTACGGAGTCCGCGATGATTTCCCGGGAAGGCAGGGAGTAGAGCATGCCGTCGTGGCCCATGGCGATGCCATCGTCCACGGCGATGGTGTTGAATTCCTTGGCAACGCCGCCGACAGCCTCGATTTCGCGGCACACCAGTTGACCGAGATCCTTGAGGTGCACGTGGCCGGGTACGAACTGGGTGAAGGAGTTGGCCACGGCGATGATGGGTTTGCCGAAATCCCCGTCTTTCATGCCGGTGGCGCGCCAGAGGGCGCGGGCGCCAGCCATGTTGCGGCCTGCGGTGGATGTCCGCGAACGATACTGAGGCATGGTGTTCTGTTCTCTCTGTTGTT
>JAXHUV010000133.1:0-2538 GCA_034189445.1 Pseudomonadota bacterium | reverse complement strand
CCGGTTTGAACCGACAAGGAGTATGCCTATGGCTGGCCAGGAAAGCCTGCCGCTTCGTCGCCTTAAAGCGTTTCAGCCGTTGAACCGGCTGACGGATGATCAACTGGTCCTGCTTGCCAGTCGCGCCGAGCGACGAACCCATGGACCCGGGCAGCGGGTTCTGGAACGAGGTGTCCGGGATGGTCTCGACTTCTTCCTGATTGCTGGCAAGGTGGAGCTGGAATCCCTCGATGGCCGCAAATCGATTATCGAAGCCGAGACGGAGAAAGCCCACAATCCCATTGCCCGGCTCCAGCCCAGGATGTACGACGTAACGGCCGTTAAACCCTGCGAGTTTCTGGTTGTCGAGCAGGAGATCCTCAATCAGCTGCTGCGCTCGGCCCCGGTGGAACAGGTAGAGATGGATTCCGGTGAGGGCACCGGCGCCATGGAGAGCGAGGAACATCACCTGCTGATGGAGTTCCTTTCGGAGCTGAGGTCAAACCAGGTCAAACTCCCCAGTGTGCCGGATGTGGCCTGGAAAGTCCGGCGAGCGGTCGATCGTGAGGAGTCTACGGCGGACCAGGTGGCACTGGCGGTGTCTGCGGATCCCGCCCTGGCGGCGAAACTTGTCCGTGCCTGCAACAGCCCCCTGTATCGTGGGTTCAGTGATGTTCGGAATGTCCGGGAAGCGGTTGTCCGTCTCGGCATGCGTACCACCAGGCAACTGGTGACGGTGTTCTCCATGCGGGAGCTATTCAAAACCCGTCAGGCGGCGTTGCAGAAAGAAATGGAAAAGCTGTGGCGGCACTCTCGCGAAGTGGCCGCCCTGTGTTGGGTACTGGCGGACCATGTCACCCGGCTGAATCCGGAAGAGGCCCTGCTGGCTGGCTTGCTTCATGATATCGGCGTGGTCCCGATCCTGGTTCAGGCGGAACACCATGTGAATCTCTTTGCCGATGAGGCCAATCTGAGCCATGCGATCAGGGAGCTCAGGGCCGAAGTGGGCACGGCGGTTCTGGAAAACTGGTCCTTCCCGCCAGCATTCATAGAAGCGGTTCGACACGCCGAGGACTGGAGCTATGAGTGCCGTGAGACGTCGCCGCAACTGGTGGATGTGGTTATTGTGGCGCAATTGCATTCGATGATCGGTTCCAGCCAGAATGCCGGGCTTCCTCCGTTCGACCAGGTACCGGCGTACCGGCGTCTGGGCGAACTTGAACTCAATGCCTCCCGCAGTTTGCAGCTTCTGACGGAAGCCAGGGACAGGGTTGACGAAGTCCAGCAGTTGCTGGCCATCCGGTGATCCGGGACCTGAGCATCGATATCAACTACGGCGATCCCGGGATATTGGCTGGCGGCTCAGCAGGGTTAGGGTTAAGGGGCTTCTGGAAGCGTTGGAAGATAGAATGATGCACTGCACTAATCCACAGGCCGGAAACTCAGGACGGCCTGGTCCCATGACAGCATGATATATCCCCCGGCAAGGACCAGCCATATGACCGTTGCAGACACAACGGTTATATCCGGTGTCAGTGGTATCTTGTCGTAACGGCTGTAGCTGGCACGCACTGCTCCGGTTACAGCCAGTGCAAGCAGCAGCCCTCCGATCACGTCCGTGAACCAGTGAACACCCAGGTAAAGCCGACTCAGAGCCACGGGAACCAGTGGAAGAGACAGCAGTACATAGTATTGCCAGCGCTTACGGTGCCGGCTTTCTGCGGCAACAAAGCTTGCCAGCAGGGTGACCAGCAGGGTAACACCTGCCGTGTGACCGCTGGGGAAGGCGCCGGAATCCGGTGACCCCATGATTTCGTTCGGTCGGGGGACGCCAATCAGGGCTTTCAGACCCCAGACGAGAACAATCGTCAAAATGACGGCAACCAGAATATGGACCGCAGCGGCATAATAGCCCCGAAACAGCAATGCCGCGCAGGCCAGCGCACCGGCTGCTATCAATACCGGCGGGTCACCAAGCAGCGTGATGGCAATGAAAGGCCCGTCAAGCAGAGGCTGCCGGAGTTGTTCAAACCATTGAAGGGTGGCCTGGTCGAATCCATCCAGCAGGTTTGTCGCCGTGGCCAACTGCCCCCAGATCAGCAGCAGTGCGGAAGCACCCAGCGCGAGCATCAATGACGCCAGCGGAAACTCACCCTCCCTGGCGTGACGCTGATTGGTATACAGGCGCCAGAATCGGTGAGTCGCTTCGTATCGAGCCATCCACAGCTTAAGCCGTTGGTAAAAGCGGCTGCTTTCACCAAGCCCCAGTTGAAATCGCAAGAGCACGAAATAGACCAGGGTCAGGGCAGCAAGGCTGATGCCGATCACCGCATAAAAGTGCGCCGGCGGCCTGATCTCGCTAGCCAGCGCGCTACCTACCAGAAACCCCGGGAAAATATAGACCGGTGCCCAGGCGATGGCGGAGCCGATGTTGAAAGCCAGAAAGCGACGCCAGGACATCATCAGGGCCCCGGCCACCAGGGGAATAACCGGTCTTATTGGCCCGACAAATCGCCCGATGATCACGCTTTTACCACCGTGACGGTAAAAAAAACGCTC
>JAXHUV010000132.1:0-6496 GCA_034189445.1 Pseudomonadota bacterium | reverse complement strand
CGAGAGGATATCCAGCACCCCTTCCTGGGCGAGGGTGGCAGCGGCAATATTGCCGGAATGAGAACCGCCTCGTACCACGTTGGGGGCTCCCATCATCACCATCATTCCCCGCTGGTGCGACGCCTTGGCGGCTTCCAGAGTGGTCGGGAATTCCGCAATGCTCATGCCGAAACCGGCGGATTCATTCACATGTTCCGTGGTGGCGTCGTCATGGCTCGCCATGGGTATGCCCCTCTCCCGGCAGATCCCGACAATGGCTTTTCGGTAGCGGTCACTGTAACGATGGGAGTCTTCCTGCCGGGAGCGGATAAACTCCTCCATCTCGCCGGCACTGATGCCATGTTTGCCCATGTAGTACTCACGATACTTATCCAGATTCACAAACTGCCGCTGACCGGGGGAATGATCCATGATGGAAACCAGCTGTAACATGGGTTGATCCACCAGCGAACGGAACATCTCCAGGGCACCCTGATGGCTGACTTCGCAGCGCAGGTGCAGAAAATGGTCAGCCCTCAACATTCTGTCCCGCTTGCTGACTTCCAACGCATTTACCATGGTTTCCAGTGTCTTCAGGCGGGTGCTTCCCGCAACGACATCCCCCACCGAGATGGCATCAAACACCGTGGTGATTCCGGAAGCGACAATCTGGGCATCGTGGGTGATCACCGCCGGTATGGAGGGCCAGAGGACACCAGGCCTGGGTGCAATATGTTTTTCAAGGTTGTCTGTATGCAACTCCACCATACCCGGCATCAGTATCGAAGTACCGCAATCCAGTGCTCCGGGAACCTGCGAGCGTCCTCGGTCAACATCGGCAATCATTCCGTTGCGAATATGCACCGTCCCGTTGAACAGTTCGTTCTCTGTCACCACTCTGGCGTTGGTCAACACCATGGAACCGCTCAGCCCGACGCGGGTTTGGGCATCCATTACGCCATCATTCAGGTCGGTTACGCTCACGACTATGTCTCCTCTGCTATGGCTTGTGTCTTGCGGGCGCTCAGTGCAATGGCCCGGTCGGCAACCCGGTTCCTTACGTCGGCGTCATGGAAGATGCCAACAATTGCAGCGCCGCTGTCCCGGGCACTTCGGATCAGGTCCACCACGACTTCGCGGTTGCCGGCATCCAAGGATGCGGTAGGTTCATCCAGTAGCAGCACCGGGTAAGCCACCACGAAGCCCCGGGCAATATTGACCCGTTGCTGCTCACCACCACTGAAGGTCGACGGAGCCAGACTCCACAGTCGCTCGGGAATGTTCAGCCGTCGCAGCAGGCCCTGTGCCCTGACCAGGCTCTCTTCACGACTGACCCCGAGCCGACGTGCGGGCTCCATGACCACCTCCAGGGTAGAGACCCGGGGAATCACCCGAAGGAACTGGCTGACGTAACCAATGGTATGTTTGCGCACGTCGATCACATCTCTGGGCAAGGCGCTGACCAGATCGACCTCGGAATTCTTATGGCGCACCCAGATGCGGCCGGACTCCGGCTTGTAGTTGGCATACAGGGAGCGAAGCAGGGTGCTCTTCCCGGACCCGGAAGGCCCGTCCAGTACGACACATTCGCCCCGGGCTACCGTGAAGCTGACCTGTTCCAGCACCTGGTACGACACGTCCCCCTGATTGTGCAAGGTGAAGCCCTTGCACAGATTGTCTACTCGGATCATTGCATTCATCTTCAGGTTTCTCTTTCTTTGTTCGCCCATCAGTTACCCAGTACCGAGGACACCAACAGTTGGGTGTAGGGGTGACGGGGATCATCCAGAACCTGGTCGGTCAGGCCGTGTTCCACCACTTTCCCGTGCTTCATCACCATCAGCCGGTGGGAAAGCAGTCGGGCCACCGCCAGGTCGTGGGTGACCAGGACCACGGCCAGCCCAAGGTCCATGACCAGGTTGCGCAACAGGTCCAGCAGCCGGGCCTGGACCGACACATCAAGGCCGCCGGTCGGTTCGTCCATGAAGATCAACCGGGGTCCGGTGACCAGGTTGCGGGCGATCTGCAATCGCTGCTGCATGCCACCCGAGAAGGTGCCCGGGGTGTCATTGATCCGGGAAGGATCAATTTCCACCTCCCGCAGCCAGTTCTCCCCGGCCTCGCGCAACTGACCATAGTGGCGCCCACCCACGGCCATCAGGCGCTCACCGATATTGGCACCGGCACTGACACCCATACGCAATCCGTCCCGTGCATGCTGGTGCACCACGCCCCACTCGGTGCGCAGCAGCGCCCGGCGATCGCTTTCGGAAATGTTGTAGAGGTCCAGCTCCCGGTCGTCCCGGTTTCGATATAGCACCCGCCCCTGATCCGGAATAACTGAACCGGAAAGACAACCCAGCAGCGTGGTCTTGCCGGAACCGGATTCCCCGACAATCCCCAGTACCTCACCCGGGTAAAGATCAAAGTCCACCCCATCCACGCCCTTGCCCGGGGCATAAAGCTTGCGGATTCCCTGTACCTGAAGCAGTGGCGTGGCCGCTTCCATCAGGGTCTGTTCAGCGTGCATCACGGGCATGTCTCCTCGTTCACGGCGGGTTGCTGTTGCTGTTGCCGTTGCCGGCAGTAGTCGGTGTCAGAACAGACGAAGATCCGCCCCCCTTGGTCATCAGTGATCACCTCGTCCAGAAACGAGTCAGCCGCTCCACAAAATTCGCAGCTTTCGTCCCATCGCTGGATTTCAAACGGGTAGTCCTCAAAATCCAGGCTGCGTACCCGGGTATAGGGCGGGATAGCGTAGATGCGTTTTTCCCGGCCGGCCCCGAACAACTGCAAGGCGGGACACTGGTCCATCTTCGGGTTGTCGAACTTGGGAATCGGGGAGGGATCCATCACATAGTGGCCGTTCACCTTCACCGGATAGGCATAGGTGGTGGCGATATGGCCATGACGGGCAATGTCCTCGTAGAGTTTCACATGCATCACCCCGTACTCTTGCAAAGCGTGCATGGTGCGGGTCTCAACCTCACGGGGCTCGATAAAACGCAGGGGTTCCGGAATCGGTACCTGGTAGACCAGAATCTGGCCCGAACGCAGGGGCGTTTCCGGAATCCGGTGGCGAGTCTGGATTACCGTTGCCTCCGTGGTGACTTCCGTCGTTTTTACCCCGGCGGTCCGGGCGAAGAAACGGCGGATACTGATGGCATTGGTGGTGTCATCGGCGCCCTGATCAATCACCTTCAGGGTGTCATCCGGGCCGATAACGGTTGCGGTAACCTGCATACCGCCCGTACCCCAGCCATAGGGCAAGGGCATTTCCCGGCCCCCGAATGGTACCTGGTAACCGGGAATCGCTACGGCCTTCAGCAGTCCCCGCCTGATCATCCGTTTGGTCTGCTCGTCCAGGTAGGCAAAGTTGTAACCGCCTGTGTCGTTGCTCTGTGCCTGCTGGAGATTCATGCTTCTGACTCCTGTCTCGATACGCTGCCGGCGTTGTCATGCTTTTCACTCGCCTTGTCGGCTTTCTGGTAATACTCCTGCCGCAACTGTCGCAACAGCACCAGTTCCGACTGGAAATCCACGTAATGGGGCAGTTTCAGGTGCGAGACAAAACCCGAGGCGTCCAGGTTGTCGCAATGGGACAGCACAAACTCCTCGTCCTGGGCTGGCGTGTCTTGCTCTTCTCCCAACTCCCGCGCTCGCAGTGCCCTGTCTACCAGGGCCATAGCCATGACTTTGCGTTCGGACTGGCCGAACCCCAGCCCATATCCCCGGGTGAACCGGGGAGCTTCGGTTTCATTACCGCCGAACTGGTTAATCATGTCGCACTCGGTAATTTCGATATCACCAATAACGACCGGAAAGCCCAGTTCCTCCGGCAGTATTTCCACGGCCACTTCGCCGTACCGGATCTCCCCAGCAAACGGATGATTGCGGCCATACCCCCGCTGGGTGGAATAACCCATCGCAAGCAGGAAGCCTTCATCGCCCCGGGCAAGCGCCTGAAGCCTTATGTCCCTGCTGGCCGGATAACTGAGTGGGTCACGGGTAATATCACCAGGCTCCCGGTCGGCAGCGGCCGCTCCGGTTTCACCATCCGGACCCTCGATCATGCCCTCCCGGTTGAGCATCTCCAGTACCCGTGGACAGGGTTCCAGAGGCTGTTCCGCCGGTTCCGGCCCTCGGGGCGTCTCGCCATTGGCCATCAGGGTGAAATCCAGCAGTCGGTGGGTGTAGTCGTACGTGGGCCCCAACACCTGGCCCCCGGGCACATCCTTGTAAGTAGCGGATATGCGCCGCCGGATTGCCATAGTGCCGGTATCGAGGGGGCAGGAATAAAGGAATCTGGGCAGGGTGTTGCGATAGGCACGCACCAGGAAGACGGCCTCCACCACGTCGCCGCTGGCCTGCTTGAGAGCCAGTGCCGCCAGTTCCGGATCGTAAAGTGAGCCTTCTGTCATGACCCGATCCACGGCCAGACGAAGCTGACTCCGGATCTGCGCCACCGACAACTCACCGGTTTCCGGTATGCCGCGACGACTCTCCGCCAGCCACTGATGGGCAGCATCTATGGCTTTCTCACCACCTTTTACTGCAACGTACATGATTATTTCTCCTGTCCTTCGAAGCTGACCCTGGTAGTCCGCGGCAACGCCATAACCTGGCTGCCACAAGTCAGAATGAGGTCCACACCACAGGGGAAGCCTGCGCGATTCTCAGCCAGTTGTTGCAGCCAGCCGGCATCAATCCCGGCAATGTGGACATGCCTCTGTTGAGGGATCCCCGGCCCTTCCAGGACCAGTTCTCCGGCCTCCTCCAATGCATCCACTTCGACAATCACCGTGGCGGACCTGTCGGGATATTCGAAGCCGCCCTGATTGAATGCCGACAGGGAACAGCCACCTTGAGCGGTGACCAGGGCAAACAGCGCCTGATCCGAACGGGCGGCAATACCACAACCGCAGTGGAATCGCAGGGAGTTGATTACCGCAGCGCTGGTCACGTCCGGTGCCAGCCACACCGGCGTTTCCTGATCCAGCAATGCCAGGCAGACCTGGTAAGCGGCCGGGGACAGCGGGCCGGGGGCAGCGAGTTGCGCCAGATCGTGTCGGGTACCCGGCTCAGCCATGGCTGCCAGAACCTGACGAAACACCTCCTGGGATTGGTAAGTGACATCCGAGAAGCCATCGCAGAGTCCTTCCAGAGCGACGACGGCCGGAGATTGAACAGTGGTAGACATGGTTATTCCCCCCGGACCATGGTCATGAAATTCACTCGGGTAGCCGCCGCCTTGCGGGATTGCTCCCGCCGGGCCGCCAGCCACTGGGCATGGAGCGGTTCAATCAGGGTTCTCTGAAGCCCGTCATCCAGCTGCAACAGGGCATCAAAAACCGCGGCCAGTTCTGCGTGACGCCGGCTACGCCCTTGCACATAGCCGAATCCCAGAGTGCCACCGGCCAACTCGACCACACAGCGGCTCATGGTCATCTCGCCCAGATTGAAGGAATTGCCGGTACCGCCGGTGCGGCCCCGTACCATGGCGAGACCGATCTCCGGTGCTCGCAGGTGCCGATAGTCCGGACAGCCAATCCCCTCCAGCCATTGCTCAAGACTTTCCTCTGATGCTCGTGCCAGCACGCCCATCCAGTGTTGACGTGCCTCGATTCCGACCTGCGATGAAGCTGTGTTATTGATGGTCATGACGACGGATCTCCCTCCGTTCTCAGGTTCTGTCTGGGTTCAATCTTGTATTCAAAGCAATCCGCCCGGCTGCGCGACACGCTGTACTCCACCAATACGCCGGTACGGGTACAAAGGTTGTTGGAACGAATTTTCAGAAGCGGCATGTTCCGTGGGTACTGCAGCAACAGGGATTCCTGCCGGGTTGGCATACCGGCGGAGATCAGTCCCTGTTTTCGCGTCAGCTGCAAGCCATAACGGGACTCGAGCAGAGCGTGCAGGGAGCCGCCCTGATACTGCAGTTCCAGGTCCGGGAAATGGTGCTTCGGAAGGTAGTGACTGATCAGTGTGACCGGCTTGCCGTCGATACGTCGAAGGGTATCGATCTGGAACACTTCAGTGCCCGGATCCACCCACATTTTCTGCGCCAGCTGCTCATCCACCCGGTGAAAGTAGCGGCCGATAATCCGGGCTTCCGAGTGATGGCCCATGGCTTCCACGGATTCACTGAAACGTCCCCTCGCGCCAATCTGGTATTGCAGGGAATGTTCCAATACCAGGGTGCCCTTACCTTGCTGGCGCAAGACCATACCGGCCTGGACCAACTCATCGATGGCCCGGCGGACGGTATGACGATTGATGGAAAAGCGCTGCGCCTGCTGGATCTCGGAGGGGAGATACTCTCCGCTCCGGAATTTTTCCCGGATTTCCGTTTCCAGGGCACGTGCCACATCCTCGTAGATGGCCATGTATGTCCTTCCTTACTTGTCTAGACAACTCGTTTTAGCGATCAATCCCGCTGCCGGAGCGAAGTCAGGTTGAATGCTGATCAGATAAACCGTTTCCTGATCCACTGGGAGGCAATATCCAACGCGGT
>JAXHUV010000131.1:0-6542 GCA_034189445.1 Pseudomonadota bacterium | reverse complement strand
AAAATAATGTAATATTTCGGCAGCAACAACAACAAAATACAAAGTCAAAATTTTCAAAATTTCAGCTGTATTCAAGTTTCACTATGATCAGTCACAACACCGGGCGCAAGGATGTGCTCTGCCATTCCCACCCCTCCACCCCTGGCACGGAGGTCACCCTGCATCGGGCGGAGAGCGATGCCGAAGCGGTGCTGCGGATTCTCCAGGGCCAGTCGGAACCCGCCCTGGCCGACACGGCCATTCTGTTCCGGGTCTGGAGCCAGAGCGTGCCCATTGAGCTGAAGCTGCTCTCGCGCCGGATTCCCTACCGGATTGATGCCGGCAAGGGCGCCCTGTTCAGCCGGGAGGTGCAGGCCATCACCGCCTTGCTGATGGTGGTGACCGGAAAGCTGGAAAATTTACCGGGCCAGGATCGGCTGGAACTGGCACGACAGTTGTTGCGTTTTCCCCACATTGGGTTAAAGGAACCGGAGCTGGAGCAACTGGCGCGTTTCCTGTCTGGGTTTGCCGGCGGCTGGCATGAGCAATTGCTGGCGATGGACTTTAACGCTCTGGCACCCATGGCCGCCCGCAAGCTCAGGAAACTGGGCGAGGTGCTTGCCCAACTACGCAGCTACGGAGGTCCGGTTGCGGGGCTGATCAGTGTCTATGCCGAGCATACAGACCTCTACGAAGGCATCCGGGGCCTGGCACTGACCCATGAAAGTGCCGAGGAGCGGATTGATACCGTGCAGGGGTTCCGACAGTACCTGAAAAGCCTGGATGTCACGGCCGAAGGCGCCCTGGAGCACCTGAAAACCCTGAAGCAGCAGGCCGGTGAAAAACAGCAGGGCGGCGTGCTGCTGTCAACCATTCACCGCACCAAGGGGCTGGAGTGGCCCAGGGTGATCATCCCCGGCCTGCAGGAGAAATACCTGCCCTACAGCCCACGCCCCCGGGACGATGCCAGAGGATTCCTGGAGAGTGAACGGCGGCTGCTCTATGTGGCCATGACGCGAACCCGTCAACAGTTGCATCTGATCACTCGGCCGGCCAGCAAGCAACCGCATCTGGACGGCGATTCAGGCCCGAGCCGGTTTGTCGAAGAGTGCTGCTTCGGGCTGGCCGAGGAGTTCGGGCGCTGGCTGGATCAGCGGAACCCGGCCGAAGCCTCAAAAATCCGGCTGACCGCTCCCCTCACACCGGTCAGCCAGCGCTATGCCGACCGGGAAAGTGTCACTCTTGAAGGCCAGGCGGCGGAATCCGCAAGTTCGATGGAACCACTCTGGCATCACCAGCGTCTTAACCACGCCATTTTTGGCCCCGGCTCGGTGGTTGCCGAGAATCAAGGTTCATTCGAAGTACACTTCGATAACGGCGAAATTTTCAATTTCAGCAAAAAGAGCGCACATCTGTATTTCACCGCTCTGATCTGAAACCACTGCTGGCAGGTAGGCGTCATCTCGGTATAATTGCGGACGTAACAATCCGTATCATTTTTTGTCTTTTTTGGTCTATTGGCCTAAATTCCAGGTATACAAGCACTATTCATGAAGTAGCGCCATCAAGTAGTGTGGTAACAAAATGACAACGAACAGGAGGTTCTGCATGAACGTCATGCGTCCAGTTTCCGCGGCTGTCCTGGCCGCCACCCTGGCAACCCCGGCCATGGCCGATCGCCAGGAAACCATCTATATCAACCCGTTTGCCGGTTTCCAGCTGTTTGACGACAAGCGCGATTTGAGCGAAACCGGTACCTACGGGTTTGGTGTGGAATATCGCTTCCTCCCCCAGTGGTCAGTGGAGGCGCTGTATTCAGGTGCCGATGCCGATCGCAAATATGTGCCAGGCGACTCCGAATTTGACGAAGTTAGAGTCGATGGCACCTATTACTTTGCCGGTCCGGACAAAGCCTGGAACCCTTACGTTTCTCTGGGCGCTGGCCAGGCAGACTTCGGTTCGGACAACAGCGGTGTCCGGACCGCTGGCAGCAACCATGAAGAGACGCGGGTCAACGTAGGTACCGGTCTCCGCTACAACATCAGCGATGCCGTATCACTGCGCGGCGATCTCCGTGAGTTTCACGGCATCGACGAGAGCACCTTCGACACCCAGGTCTCGCTGGGCATCAGCCTTGCTTTCACTCGCACCGTGGCCCAGGCCACACCCCAACCCGCGCCTCCGGCGGATGCTGATAACGATGGCGTGCCGGATTCACGGGACCAGTGCCCCGGCACCCCAGCGGGCGCAACCGTTGACAGCAATGGCTGCGAACTGGACAGTGATAACGACGGCGTGGTCAACAGCCAGGATCTATGCCCGAACACTACCGCCGGCGCCGAGGTTGACGACACAGGCTGTGAGGGTGTTACCGAGACCATCCAGACCTTCACCATCGAAGTGCAGTTCCCGACCGACAGCTCTGTGATCGGCAATGCCTACGATGCGGAGATTCGTCGCGTCGCCGACTTCATGCAGAAAAACCCGGAAACCATCGTGGAGATTGCCGGTCACGCCGACAGCCGTGGTGCCGCCAAGTACAACCAGTTGTTGTCCCAGCGTCGCGCCGAGGCAGTTGCCGCGCGCCTGACCGGGCCTCTGGGTATTGATCCGTCACGGGTGGATGCCGTGGGTTATGGTGAAACGCAGCCAATTGCACCTAACAACACCGCAAACGGTCGTGCCACCAACCGCCGGGTTGAAGCACGTATTCAGGTTCGCCGTTAAGTATCGGTCGCGATCTGAATGGATTGAAAAGGCGCCCACGGGCGCCTTTTCTGTTTCTGAAAACACCCGAGGAACCGATGCTCAGGGCCATTACCCTTGTCTTTACCCTGTTTGCTCTGGCAGTGCCGGCACAGGCCCAGGTTTTTCGCTGCGAAAAAGAGGGTAATCCGGTGTTCTCTGATCAGCCATGCGGGGAGGATGCCGAATTAGTTGAGCTACGGGATAACCGCATTGGTGGCAGTTTTAACCAGAACCTCCCGGCGCGGGAGGCCCCTGATTCCGGGGAACAGGCCGAAGAGCCGGAACCCGCGGAAGAGGCCGGCACCTGCCGGTTTATCAACTCCACCGATCTGCGTCGTTATCTGGTTCGGGAACAGGTGGTCCGGGGTATGACGCGGGAGCATGTGCGGCGGGCCTTCGGCAATCCGCCAGAAACCTACACCAGCCCACGGGAAGTCTGGATCTACCAGACCCGCTATTACGGTGCGCTTTATGAGCTGACCTACGTATATTTCAGGGATGGCTGTGTCGAGCGGGTGGAGTACCGGAAACCCTGACCAGAGCCCGGCCCGTGCGCCGAGCCAGAAGATCTATTCGGAAAACCTCCCAGGCCGGAAGGCATCCAGGCAGATCGCGGGTTCCTCGCCTTCGATTACCTGGGCAATCACATCGGCACTACCCGCAGACAGGGTCCAGCCGAACGTGCCGTGGCCGGTGTTGAGGTAAAGGTTGTCTCGGGGCCCCCGCCCGATGATCGCCGGGCCATCCGGTGTCATGGGGCGGAAACCTGTCCAGGTTTCCGCAGCGTCGAGATCCGCACAACCGGGGAACCGGGATTCGACGGACTTGCGGATCGTCGCCAGCCTCGCCTCCGGAATATCTCTATTGAAGTCCGCCAGTTCGACAAAACCCGTGGCCCGCAAACGATTACCCAGACGGGTGGAAACCACTTTGTAGTTGTCGTCATGGATGGAGGAAGCCGGGCCTCGCTCCGGGTCTTTCATCGGAACCGTCAGGCTGTAACCTTTCACCGGATAGATGGGCAGTTCCAGGCCCAGTGGCTGCACCAGATGATTGGACCAGCATCCGGCGCTGATCACGAAGGCATCCGCTGCCAGGGTTTCCATGACACCATCGCTGGTTCTGACAGAGATTGCACTCACCCTGTGGTCATCGGCAATCAGCTTTTCGGCTTCCACGTTATAGCGAACCGCCACACCCTTTGCCTCGCAGGCTTTCGCCAGTTCCCGGGAGAACTGGTGACAATCACCGGTGCCGTCGGTGTCATAGCTCAGGGCACCGCAGAGCGGACCATTACCGACCATACCCGGTTCGGCCTCGCGAACCTGTTCGGGGGTCAGCAAGTGGGCAGGAATGCCCAACTCATTCAGAAGGTCATGGATGGTGCGATAACCTTCGAGCGCCTCCGGCGTGCTGGCCAGGTGCAACAGGCCCCGGTGCTCGCCATCAAAGGACAGGTCAAGCTCTTGCTCCAGGGCCAGAAACCGCTCCCGGCTGTGGATGCCGAGGCGCAACATGGCCCGGCGATTCAACCCGAACAGACCCGGCGACCAGGCGTAACGGAGGCTGGCGAACATGAACTTCAGTGTTTCCAGGGAGGGCGGAAACCGGAGTTTCAAGGGGCCGTCCGGCTTGAGAATCCAGGGTATGGCCTTGAATACAATCGACGGATCAGCCCAGGGGTAAACCACGCCATAGGATCGCTGGGCCGCGTTGGCCTTGCTGGTTTCGTTCCCGGCCATGGCATGGCGTTCCAGCACAGTCACCTGGTGGCCCCTGCGATTCAGCTCGTAGGCCGTGGTCACTCCCACCACGCCACCACCGACTATAACAATGCGCATGCACTCCTCCGCTGTGTTTATTCCACGCCGTTTTTCGCCAACAGACGCCGGTATTCTTTCAACACACTTTCATCTTCTTTCGGATAATCCGGCGCCAGCCGCTGCAACTGCTCCGCCAGCACCGCCGCGACAATGGCACGGGCCTGGGATTTCCGGTCGCCCGGCACGATAAACCAGGGCGCCTCCTCGGTATGGGTCGCGGCCAGAGCCTCCTCCGCGAAGGATTCATACTGGCTACGTTTCTCCCATCCGTCGATATCCGACTTATCAAACTTCCAGCGCTTTCGCGGCTTATCAAGGCGCTTCAGAAGGCGCTCTCGGTGCTCGTCTTCGGACAGGCGGAGCCAGACCTTGATCACCGTAGTGCCCTCTTCCACCAGGTGATTTTCAAAGTGCCGGATGGACCGGTAACGGTTCTGCCAGTTATAGCTGTCGGGCGAATGGACCGGCCATACCCGCTCGGCGATAACAGCCTCATGATGGCTGCGATTGAAGGCGACCATCTCGCCACAGCCAGGCAGATACGGCGTGACCCGCCAGAGAAAATCATGGCGGGTTTCGGCGCCCTTCGGCCGACCAAACGACCAGGCATGGAAGCCAGCGGGGTCTGCAAAGGTTGCCAGGGTGCGGATCAGGCTGTCCTTGCCGCTGGTATCCGTGCCATGGATAACCAGTAACACGGCCCGGGCCTGGTTTGCCCAGAGCCGGCGCTGGTATTCACCGATCTGCTCCAGGCTGGCTTCCAGGCCAGGCAGCTCCGCTTCATCGCTATCCTGCAACGTCGGGTAATCCCGGAATCGCGGTTTTTCCGGGTCGAAAAGAAAAGAACTGGCAAACGCCGACAACTTCATCAAGGTGCTCCGTGTAACGGGCTATGGAGTTAATACAGGTCAACAACCGGACAAGCTGGTAAACTTGCGAGACCAAAGTCTCAGGATAGCAGCCATCACGCTGGTTGCGATGGAGTTTAGTAGCTGGCAATGAGTAAAAAACGTCGCGAGATTCCCATATTCGATCACCCGATCATCGAAACCCACTGTCACCTGGATTACCTCAAGGATCGCCCACTGGAGGAAACCCTTGAGCAGGCGCGAGGGGTTAATATCGAGAAAATGATCACCATTGCGGTGTCCCCGGACAACCTTTTCAGGGTACGGGAACTCAGCCAGGTGGCACCCTGGGTGTACGGTACTCAGGGGATCCACCCCCACGATGCCGAAAGTTACTCCGATGACGTAGAGGCGGAAATCCGCGCCCACGCCCGGGATGATAAGATCGTTGCCGTGGGCGAAATCGGGCTGGACTATTTTTACGACAACGCCGAGCGGGACGTGCAGCGCGACGTGTTCCGGCGTCAGTTGCAGATCGCCTGTGACATGGACCGCCCCGTCGTTATCCACAGCCGCGAAGCGGACGAAGACACCATCGCCATTCTCGGTGAGTTCGAAGACACCCTCAAACGGCGGGGCGTGATTCACAGCTTCACTTCCGGCCCCGGGCTTGCCCGGTATGCCCTGGATCAGGGCTGGTGTCTGGGCTTCAACGGCATCACTACGTTCAACAAGGCGGAAAACGTGCGGGACATCGTACGCATGGCGCCTATCGACCAGATCCTGCTGGAAACCGACTCCCCCTTCCTCACCCCGGCACCCTATCGGGGGAAGGAAAACGCACCATTTTACCTGCCCTTTGTCGCCGAGAAAATTGCCGAGGTGAAGGAGCTCCCTCTGGAAGAGGTTGTTGGTAAAACTTATCGGAACAGCCTGAGGACGTTTTTCCCTGACCAATGATCAAACGCATCCCCATTACATAAATAGATCTGTCCCGGTTTTCCGGGCATCATGAAATGGCTGCGCCGGCGGCCTGCAGTTCGTCCAGCACCTCCGGCGCCTTCTTTTGATCCACTGCCCTGCAGCCGTCGCTGACCAGCTCCACCCGGAAGCCATGCTTCAGGGCATCCAGCGCGGTTGCCCG
>JAXHUV010000130.1:0-6566 GCA_034189445.1 Pseudomonadota bacterium | reverse complement strand
GTCGCACCAGCGGGGAATGATGGTGATGATGGGAGCCCCCAACGTGGTACGAGGCGGTTCTCATTCCGGCAATATTGCCGCTGCCACCCTCGCCCAGGAAGGGGTGCTGGATATCCTCTCGTCTGACTATTATCCGGCGAGCATGCTGGACGCCGCTTTCCGTCTCGCCCGGCTGGAAACCAATGACTATGATCTGACCAGGGCTATTGCCACAGTCACCGCGGTTCCTGCCCGTTGCGCTGGCCTGGATGACCGGGGTTCCATAGCGGCCGGCAAACGGGCAGATCTGGTGTTGGTCAGTGAATGCAAAGAACAGCCTGTTATCGAGTCGGTTTGGCGTGCCGGTAACCGGGTCTACTGACAGGAGTTCCAAGTGACCGGAAAATTGTTCTATCTGATGGGACCGTCCGGCTCCGGCAAAGACTCCCTGCTGAGAATGTGTCGGCAAAGGCTTTGCGGCGGTACGTTGATGATTGCGCACCGTTACATTACCCGGGAGCCGGATCTGAATGGGGAGAACCATGTTGCGCTCACCCAACAGGAATTCAACATCCGCAGCGAAAGAGGCCTGTTCGCCATGGAATGGCAGGCTAACGGTCTGTGCTACGGCATAGGTAGGGAGGTGGATCTATGGTTGGCCCACGGCTGTGACGTCCTGGTCAACGGGTCCCGGGCTTTTATCGATCGAGCTCGCGAACGTTATGGCTCGACGCTGGTACCGATTCTGGTCCGGGTCAATGAGGACATGCTCATGCAGCGCCTGGTGAACCGTGGCCGTGAAAGCATGGCGGATATCGAACGTCGTGTTCTCCGCTCCGCCCGATTTGCGGATAAAGCGCCGGTGGGTACCCGGGTCGTGGATAATAACGGTGAGCTGGAGCGGGCCTTCAGGCACTTGGCAGACATTCTCACCGGTGAGACGCCAGGGAGAATCGAGGGTATGATTCGTGGTACTTGAGCTGGAATTTCTGGGCACCGGTGATGCGCGAAGGGTACCTGTCTATGGTTGCCAATGCCCGGCTTGCGAACGGGCAAGGCTTAACCCGCGGTTATGCCGCCGCGCCTGCAGTGCCCTGATTCGTGGGGATGGCTATCAGTTCATGCTGGACGCTGGCCGGACCGACCTGTGTGAATCCTTTGCTCCCGGCAGCTTTCAGGCGATCGTGCTGACCCACTATCATATGGACCATGTCATGGGCCTGTTCCACCTTCGCTGGGGAACGGGCCACACTGTGCCAATCTATGGCCCGGACGATCCTGCTGGCTGTGACGATCTGTACAAGCATCCGGGCATCCTGAAATTTCAACCACCGCTAGTGCCGTTCGAGGAACTTTCGATTGGTCCCTTCACCCTGACCCCTCTACCGCTGAATCACTCGAAACCCACGCTGGGTTATGGCATCGAGTATCAGGGCACTCATTTCGCCTACCTGACAGACACGGTTGGCTTGCCGGAATCGACACTGGACTGGCTCAAGCGTCGCCCGTTGGCCCTTATGGTGCTCGATTGCAGCGTCCCGCCGAAACCTAATCCTCCGAGAAACCATAATGATCTGAATCTGGCGCTGGCGCTGGCTGAACAGGTGGCACCGAAGAGAACCTTGCTGACACATCTTGGACACCAGCTGGATGAGTACCTTCACTCTGCCCCTGAGCTACCGGCTGGGGTTGAGGTTGCGTTCGATGGCATGGTGGCACGCTTCTGACCCTGTCTTGGAAACGTCACCAATTGTACATGTTTTGTTCAAGCCTTTGTCACACCCCGCTTCGATACTGAACCCTCAATCACTTGTCTAGATCATTGCGGGGAACGGATTATGTTGAAGACCTGGTTACGCAGCGCCAGCCTGGCTCTGGTGGTTTTTTTCTCGGCTCTACCCAGCGTTCATGCCGAAACCATCCGGCTGGCTGTTACGGATCTTGTGGGCCTGGAGGAGTTGCAAAGGGAGTTTGGTGAATTCCGGAGTGTGTTGTCCGAGGTCACCGGTTTTGACGTGGAGTTCCTGCCGGTGACCAACCGTACGGCAGCGGTCGAAGCGCTGCGTTTCGAAAAAGTGGATTTTGTGCTCACAGGTCCTGCGGAGTATGTGGTGATGCAGAAGCGCGCCAATGCCAAGGTGGTAGTGGGTTTCTCCCGTCCGGATTACTTCGCTGTGATTGTCGCCATGGCGGACAGCCCCTACCGCAGCGTTGCTGACCTTGAGGGTCAGAAGGTTGCAATGGGCAGCGTAGGTTCTACCTCCAAACACCTGGGTCCGATCCAGGCACTGGCCGATGCTGGTGTCGACCCTCTCGAGGACATGGAAGTAATCCATACCAAAGTGCCGGTCATGTGGGAATCCCTGAAGCGGGGCGATGTTGCGGCCATTGGTATGAACCATCTCAACTTCCTCACTCTGCGCGAAAATGAAATGCGCTCCGGCGGCATGCAGCCTGGCGCTTTCCGGGTTATCGCTCGCGGACCGGACCTGCCCAACGATTTGCTCATGGCCGGACAACACGTCGATCAGAAAACCGTTGAACGGGTTCGCGACGCCATCGTCGAGAACTCCGACGCTCTGGTTGGTGCCATCCTCACAGGTGAGGACAACCGGAAGTATACGGGCATGCGCTTCATCCGCAGCATACAGGACAGCGACTACAACTATGTCCGCTCCATGTATGCAACAGCAGGATTCCCGGAATATTCAGACTTCATTGGCGACTGATGATCGGACAAGGGCGGCCACGGGCCGCCCTTGTCTCATCCGGAGAGAGAACCATGACAAGTCTCGTACAGTCAGCCGTGGCTCCGACCAGCGCGGCGGAATCCATAGTGACCCATTCCTTGCAGGTCCGTAGTCTGGCCAAGCGCTATCAGGGAGGTGTCAGCCCGGTTTTCCAGGGTGTGAGCTTCGATGTCCGCCAGGGACAATCGGTTGCGCTTATCGGAGCCAACGGCGCCGGCAAAAGCACGTTGTTACGGTGTTGTGTTCGCCTGATCGAGCCCGATGAGGGTGACATTGTCCTGGCCGGAGAACGTTTATCGGCCAAGCATGGAAGGGAACTGAGAAAGGCCCGTAACGGGGTAGGTTTTGTGTTTCAGAAGCATTGCCTGGTACCCAGGCTGTCGGTACTGAGCAATGTGCTCCATGGCAACCTTGCCCGGAAGACCGGGCCGCGAAACTGGTTACAAGGGTTATCCTGCCGGCAGGACCGGGAACAGGCCATGGAGTGCCTGGATATGGTCGGACTGAGTGATCTGGCACACAAACGTTGTGACCAGCTATCCGGAGGCCAGTCCCAGCGGGTGGCAATTGCCCGGGCGCTGATGCAGGAGCCCAGGATGCTGCTGGCGGATGAGCCCACTGCCAGTCTGGACCCACAGTCCGGTGCCGCCATCATGGAGCTCTTCGCCAGGCTGTCCCGGTCCCAGGGCCTGACCTTGTTGTTCGTATCACACCAGATCGAGCATGCCCTCCATTACGCCGACCGGATCCTGGGACTGCGTGACCATCAACTGATGCTCGACAGTGCCACTGCCACCGAGAGTCTGGCGAGTTTGCGAGGTTTCTATGTCTGATTATCCCGATGGCGTTCCAGCGGCTCATCATCTGCCTCCTCGCTTTGATAGTCCCTCATGGCTGGGCACCGGATTGTTCGCCCTGTTTCTCGGTTTTTTCCTGTGGTCCCTGGCCGGGGTCGGGCTGTCGGTGCCGGAGCTTCTCAGGGGGCTGCCCAACATGGCCAACGTTGCCGGAGAAATGATTCCTCCGGCCAGCGATCGGATCGGGTCTGTAGCTCATGCGATTCTGGTGACCTTCCAGATGGCTCTGGTGGGGACGGTGATTGGTGTTCTGCTCAGTGTGCCGATGGCCTTACTCGCGGCTCGCAACACATCTCCCCATCCGGCGGTGAGGCATGTGGTCCGTTCCATCATAAGCTTCTTCCGCACAGTGCCGGATCTGGCCTGGGCCTTGTTTTTCGTGGTGTCTGTGGGCCTGGGTACCTTTGCCGGCACGCTTACCATTGTTGTCGATACGATTGGATTCTGTGCCCGTTTCTTCGCAGAGGCCATGGAAGAGGTGGATCCGGGGCCTTCCGAGGCGCTGGCGTCGATCGGGGCAAGCCCGCTGGATCGGATTGCCGTTGTCCTGTTTCCGGGCGCAATGCCGAGCATGATCAACACCGGATTGTTTTCCCTCGAAAAAGCTGTGCGGTCCTCGGTCGTGCTGGGGCTGGTAGGCGCCGGCGGTATAGGTGCGGAGCTGGCGGTGTCGATGGAAATGTTCCGCTACGACCAGGCTGCCACCATCATCCTGATGATCTTTGTCCTGGTCTTTACCGTGGAACAACTGTCGTCGCGTTTTCGTGCGCGCCTGATGCATCAACCCCACTAACCCTTTCTATCCGGATTTGGAGAAACCTATGGAACCAAACGTATCGGTCGTGTCGGAGCCAGGCGGCGATCTTCTGATTGATCGAGTTTCTGTGCTTACTAAAAGCGGCTGGCTTCACGACAGTCGAGTGCAATTGTCCCAAGGTAAGATTATCGCCATAGGTGCGGACGCGGATAGCCGTTGTGAGCAACAGATGGATGGTGAGGGTGGTTTTCTGGTTCCGGGCATGATCGATCTGCACGGCGATGCCTTCGAGCGCCATATCACACCCCGGGCAGGGACGCTTTTCCCGCTGGAGCTCGCGCTGGCGGCCAATGATGCCAGCCTGGTGGCTAATGGCATTACGACCTTCTTCTATAGCATCACCGACGGTTTCGAACCCGGGCCAAGGAGTCGGGCCACAGTCCGGGACATTCTGAGAACCCTCGAGGCCCTGGGGCCGGACTTCGGGTGTCAGGCCAGGGTTCATATCCGGCATGAGAAGGTAAATACCGACGATCATGAGGAGTTGCTGGACTGGATCGAGCAGGGGAGGGTGCACCTTTTGTCCCTCAACGACCATCTGCCCAAACTTGATGATCCGGTTGCCAAGGAGCGCTACCTGTCAGGCCTCCGTCGGCGGGTGTCGATGGAAGAAAATGAAACTGAGGGTTTTCTGGAAAGATTGCAGGATCTCAGAGCCCTTGGGGAACAACAGATCCGGGAACTGGCCCACGCCGCACATCGTTCCGGGGTCAGTCTGGCTTCCCATGATGACCATGGCCCGGATGATGTGGCACTCAATTGTTCGTTGGGCACCGCGATCGCCGAGTTCCCGATGGATGCCTTTACTGCCCGATTGAGTCAGGAAGCGGGTATTCAGGTATTGATGGGGGCACCGAATCTGGTTCGTGGAGGGTCCCATGTCGGGGCAATCAGTGTTAGGGATGCCATCGCTGAGAACCTGGTCAGCATTCTGTGCAGTGACTATCACTATCCGAGTCTTTTTCACGCCCCCTTCATGATTGCGGAACTGGGATTGTTGTCCTTCGAGGAGGCCTGGAAAATGGTCAGCGAGCATCCCGCAAAGGCGGCGGGGCTCGGTGATTGCAAGGGTCAGATGGCCCCCGGCTATGATGCGGATCTGGTGTTGATGAAAGATCTGAGCGGCCTTCCGCTCGCCATCAAGGCAACAATTGTGTCCGGGGTACCGGTATTTCGCCGCTAGGCAACATAGGCCTGCTTTTCCATTCGGGGTTCGGGTTACAAGCCGGGGTGGGAAAGCAGGTGCATTTCGGTTCTTTTCAAGCTGTCACGGGTAAATCCAGAGAATTCTGTGGAAAAATAAATGAACAAACCGCGGATAACCTCTGGATTCATTTTATATGATTCAATTAAAACAATAACTTAATGTATTTTTTCGGGTTAGCACCAAGCCCCTGAATCTGTGGATAACCTTTTGAAAACTTTTCTGAGAAGTGCCTTCCAAACCTCTGAAAAAGAAAAAATTTCGGTTATTACTTATACAGATTCGGGGCAGTTCCGGCGGTTATCAACAAGCGGTGCTGCGCGGTGACTTTCAAGTGTCGCTGAGTCTGGTTAAAATTTGCACATCCTGACTGCATTTTCCACGGCGAGGCGTTATACTCGCCGCCCTGTTTTTATCCCCCGATTTCCGAGGTGAAGAGTGGAGTTTCCGACCCGTTTCGATGTCATTGTCATTGGTGGTGGCCACGCCGGTACCGAAGCCGCGCTGGCCGCAGCGCGCATGGGTTCGCAAACCCTGCTGCTGACCCACAACATTGAGACCCTGGGCCAGATGTCCTGTAACCCGGCCATTGGCGGGATCGGCAAGAGCCATCTGGTGAAGGAAATCGACGCTCTCGGTGGTGCCATGGCTCGTGCCACCGATAAGGCCGGTATCCAGTTCCGGGTCCTGAACAGCCGCAAGGGCCCGGCGGTGCGTGCCACCCGCGCCCAGGCGGACCGGGTTCTGTACAAGGCGGCCATCCGCCACGTACTGGAGAACCAGCCAAACCTGACTCTGTTCCAGCAGGCGGCGGACGATCTGGTTGTGGAAAACGACCAGGTGACCGGTGTCGTGACCCAGACCGGCATCCGTTTCAACGCCAAAACCGTGGTGTTGACCACCGGCACCTTCCTTGGCGGGGTTATCCACATTGGCATGCAGCACCACTCCGGCGGCCG
>JAXHUV010000013.1:0-21529 GCA_034189445.1 Pseudomonadota bacterium | reverse complement strand
GCCATTGCGGCCGAAGATGAGATGGAGCTAACCGAAAGACGCTGGGAAATCATCCAGTTCCTTCGATCCTTTTATAAAGAACATGAAATGTCGCCACCGTCAAACCGCCTGTTCGTGAAGGCCGTTAAAGAGGCGCTGGGCGAGGACAAGGGCAACAGCATTTACCTGATGCAGCTGTTTCCCGGCACGCCCGCAAAAACCGCCTGCCGGATTGCCGGGCTGCCGCGACCCACTAACTGCCTGTAGCCCCCCTGGAGGCCCGAAATGTCCAGTATTGCGGCGACCTGAAAAGGCGACCGCAACCCGGACGCTGCGGTATCTCTGGAGAGATGGAGAGATGTTTATTGGTAGTAGGCGTTTTCAGTGTGGGAGTGGTCAGTCACATCACGCACGGCAGTGATTTCCGGTATACGCTCCCTCAGGCTGGATTCAACGCCCTGCTTCAGGGTCAGGCTGACCGCAGAGCAGCCCTGGCAACCGCCGCCAAAACGCAACACGGCCACGGATTCGTCGACAATCTCCACGAGAGACACCTCGCCGCCGTGGGCCGCCAGATTCGGATTGATCTCGGAAGCCAGAATGTAATTCACCCGGTCCGGAAGGGGCGCATCGTCATCAATCCTGGGCGTTTTTGCGTTAGGCGCCTTGATGGTAAGCTGGCCACCCATCTGGTCTTTGGAATAATCCACCCACGCCTCTTCCAGGAAAGGCATTGAATCCTGATCCAGGTACAGGATGAACTTTCCCAGATCCACTTGTTCGTCCGTCGGTACTACTTCATTGGGTGGGCAGTAGGCCAGACAGGTTTCGGCGTTTTTAGTGCCGGGCTGGGTGACGAATATACGTACCCCCATGCCTTCGACATCCTGTTTCTCGATAAGTTGTGCAAGATAATCCCGTGCGGGATCTGTCACGGTAACCTGAGTCATGTTTACAACCCGTTTGAAAGTTTAAGTTCATTTTAAGGGAGTTCGCGGCAATATGAAAGACCCAGTAAAATAGTCGGGTAATGAATTGTCGGTATTGGCAGGTTAGTGCGAACGCCCCTTAATAATCGCCATTCGTCAAGACGAACTCAGGCATTTTTGCTATGATCCCGCGCCATTGGCATACATACAGCGTTTAACGACATCCGGAAGTAAATTTTATGACCGATCACACCACCCGTCTCGACCAGCTCCACAAGGCCCTTCAGGAACGCATCGTGATTCTTGATGGCGCCATGGGCACCATGATCCAGAACCTGAAGCTGGACGAGAAGGCGTTCAGGGGTGATCGGTTTGCCGACTATGAACGGGAAGTCCAGGGCAACAATGACCTGCTCAATCTGACCCAGCCCGCCCTGCTTCGCAATATTCATGCGGACTACCTGGACGCCGGTGCGGACATTATCGAGACCAACACCTTCAACTCCACCCAGCTTTCCCAGTCGGATTATGGCCTGGAGGCAATTGCCAGGGAACTGAACGTGGCCGCTGCGCAACTGGCCCGCCAGATCGCCGATGAGTATACCGCGAAGAACCCGGAAAAACCCCGTTTTGTGGCCGGGGCGGTCGGGCCCACATCACGCACGGCATCCATTTCGCCGGATGTGAACAACCCGGGCTACCGGAATGTGGACTTCCAGACCCTGGTCGACAACTACTATGAAGCCGTTGAAGGGCTGGTTGAGGGTGGCTGCGATCTGATCCTGATTGAAACCATTTTCGATACCCTCAACGCCAAGGCGGCCATCTACGCCACCCAGCAATACTTTGAAGACAGTGGCACCGCCCTTCCGATCATGATTTCCGGCACCATTACCGATGCCTCCGGGCGAACACTCTCCGGCCAGACCACTGAAGCCTTCTGGAACTCGGTGGCCCACGCCAAACCGATCTCCGTGGGCCTGAATTGTGCACTGGGTGCGGATGCCCTGCGCCCCTACGTGGAAGAGCTGTCCGCCAAGGCGGAAACCTATGTCAGCGCCCATCCGAATGCCGGTCTTCCCAACGAGTTTGGTGAATACGACCAGACGCCCGAGGAAATGGCCGAGATTATTGAGGGGTTCGCCCGTGATGGCTTCCTGAACATTATCGGTGGCTGTTGCGGCTCGCGACCGGATCATATTGAAGCCATCGCGCAGGCCGTTGCGAAGTACCCACCCCGGAAGATTCCCGAGCGCCCGAAGGCATTGCGGCTGTCCGGCCTTGAGCCGTTCACCGGTGACGACAACGTTCTGTTTATCAACGTGGGCGAGAGAACCAACGTCACCGGCTCCAAGCGCTTCCTGCGCCTGATCAAGGAAGAGCAGTACGAAGAAGCCCTGAGCGTTGCCCGGGACCAGGTTGAAAACGGTGCCCAGATTATCGACATCAACATGGATGAAGGCATGCTGGAGTCGAAGGAGGTCATGGTTACCTTCCTGAAGCTGGTCGCCTCCGAGCCCGATATCTCGCGGGTTCCGATCATGATCGATTCCTCCAAATGGGATGTGATCGAAGCGGGCCTGCGCTGCATCCAGGGCAAGGGGGTGGTGAACTCCATCAGCCTCAAGGAAGGCGAAGAGGAATTCATCAAGCGCGCCCGGGATTGCATGCGCTATGGCGCGGCCGTGGTGGTGATGGCCTTCGACGAACAGGGGCAAGCCGATACCTACGAACGCAAGACCCAAATCTGCAAACGCTCCTACGATATTCTGACCGGGATCGGCTTCAACCCCGCCGATATCATCTTCGATCCGAACATCTTTGCCATCGCCACCGGCATTGAGGAGCATAACAACTACGCGGTGGACTTCATCAACGCCACCCGCTGGATTCGGGAAAACCTTCCCCACGCCTCCATTTCCGGCGGCGTGAGTAACGTGTCCTTCTCGTTCCGGGGTAATGACGTGGTCCGGGAGGCCATCCACTCGGTGTTCCTCTATCACGCCATCAAGGCGGGCATGAACATGGGCATTGTAAACCCCGGCCAACTGGTGATCTACGACGAGATCGACCCGGAACTCAGGGAACTGGTGGAAGATGTTGTTCTGAACCGCCGCGATGATGGCACTGATCGCCTGCTGGAGATTGCCGAGCGGTATAAAGGCAAGGGCGGTAAAACCCGGGAGGAAGACCTCGCCTGGCGTGAGTGGCCGGTGGAAAAGCGCCTGCAGCATGCGCTGGTCAAGGGCATTACCAGCTATATCCTCGATGACACCGAAGCCTGCCGACAGCGTGCGAGTCACCCCATCGAGGTCATTGAAGGCCCGTTGATGGATGGCATGAACGTGGTCGGCGATCTGTTTGGCGATGGCAAGATGTTCCTGCCCCAGGTGGTCAAGAGCGCCCGGGTCATGAAGCAGGCCGTGGCGCACCTGATCCCCTACATCGAGGCCGAAAAAACCGAAGACCAGAAGGCCAAGGGCAAGATCCTCATGGCCACGGTGAAAGGCGATGTCCATGATATCGGCAAGAACATTGTGGGTGTGGTGCTTCAGTGCAACAACTACGAGGTGATTGACCTGGGGGTGATGGTGCCCTGCGACAAGATTCTGGCCGCTGCAAAGGAGCATGATGTTGACATTATCGGCCTCAGCGGGCTGATCACGCCATCCCTGGATGAAATGGTCCATGTAGCCCGCGAAATGCAAAGGTTGGATTTCAATATTCCGCTGATGATTGGCGGGGCAACGACATCCAAGGCCCACACTGCGGTCAAAATAGAACCGCAATACAAGAATGACATCGCCCTTTACGTGTCGGACGCATCACGCTGCGTAAACGTGGCTTCGCAGTTGCTCAGCAAAACCGCAAAGCCGGAATTTGTTGAAGCCGCCCACACCGAATACGACCAGATCCGCGAGCGCCGCAAGAACCGTGGCGACCGCACCAAACTGGTCTCCCTGAAGGAAGCGCGGGATCGCGCACCGGATATTTCATTCGAAGGCTATCAGCCGCCGAAGCCGGCGTTCACCGGCATCCGGGTGTTCGAGGACTATGACCTCAACGAGCTGGTTGATTACATTGATTGGACACCGTTTTTCCTGTCCTGGGACATTTCCGGCAAGTACCCGGCCATTTTTGACGACCCAAAGCGGGGCGAAGCGGCACGTCACCTGTTTGACGATGCCCAGAAGATTCTGCACCGGATGATTGATGAAAAACGGGTCTCGGCCAATGGTGTCATCGGGTTCTGGCCAGCCAACCGCCGGGGCGACGATATCGTGTTGTACACCGACGAGTCGTGCAGCGAGGAGCTGACCACCCTGCACCACCTGCGCCAGCAGGATGAAAAGGCACCCGGCAAACCCATGATGGCACTGTCTGATTTCGTCGCCCCCGAAGGCACTGATAAGGTGGATTATGTGGGCGGCTTTGCCGTTACCACTGGTATCGGTGCCGAGGAGTTCTCGGTGGAATTCAAGGACGCCAATGACGATTACAACGCCATTATGGTCAAGGCGTTGGCCGACCGATTGGCGGAGGCGTTCGCGGAACGTATGCACGAGCGGGTCCGCCGGGAGTTCTGGGGCTACGCAACCGATGAAAAACTGGCCAATGACGACCTGGTCAAGGAAAGATACCGAGGGATACGCCCGGCACCCGGCTACCCGGCCTGTCCGGACCACACCGAAAAGGCAACCCTGTTCAACCTGCTCGACGCCACTGATACCGCGGGCATACAACTGACCGAGCATTTCGCCATGTTCCCGACGGCGGCGGTATCCGGCTGGTACTTCGCGCATCCGGCAGCCAAATACTTTGCGGTTGGTAAAATTGGCGCCGACCAGGTTGAGGACTATGCTGAACGCAAAGGTATTTCCAAAGCCGAAGCAGAACGCTGGCTTGCGCCAAGCCTGGCGTACGATCCGGCGGAATAAACTTCGGACAAGGCAAAGATCAGGGGCAGATGTATGACTGAGTCTTCAGAGGCAGAAAAAAAGGATCAACAAAAGCGCCAACGAAATTCACGGGGACCCGGTGTTTTGAAAGTCATGCAAAGCATTCTGGCCGGCGCCATCGGAGTACAATCCGACAAGCGCCGGGAAGAGGACTTCTCAAACCATAGCCCCTGGCCCTATATCATCGCCGGCATTCTGTTCACGGCCAGCTTTGTGGTGGGCCTGATCGTTATCGTGAACCTGGTGCTGGCAAGCCAGTAGAGGTAGATAGGTAGATTACTGACCAGCAACCCAGACCACCGCGAAAGCCACGACAAGCACCACCAGGAGCACGGCGGCAACGGCATCAGCCTGACTATCAGAGCGTAGAGTCTTTTTCATACCTGTTCCTCTTTCCGGGTTTACTCTGGTATTTTCTTGTTTCCTTAAATTACGCAATTAATTGATGTTCGTCCAGCCCGTTGTTCCTCCTGCTTATCGCCTGAATCGATAAACATATTTTGAAATAATCATTTTAAGAATAAAAAGCCGCTGTTATCCTTTCTGTCAGATATAAGGTCTGGCAGCCTGTCGGACTCAAGTGATTGTCAAGCCCAGCAGGCCGCCAGGCCCGGATATGTCGATTTCAAGCAGGATCTTCCCACTATGTACGTATACGATGAGCATGATCGGCAAATGGCTGCCGAGAGGGTTGCCCAGTTCCGGGACCAGACCGAAAGGGCCCTGGCCGGAGAGTTGGCCGAAGACGAATTTCTGCCCCTTCGTCTGCAGAACGGCCTGTACGTTCAGCGTCTTGCCCCCATGTTGAGGATTTGTGTTCCCTACGGCATGCTGCGCTCGGACCAGCTCCGCCGACTCGCCCGAATCACCCGGGACTACGATAAGGGCTACGCCCACTTCACCACCCGCCAGAATGTCCAGCTCAACTGGCCGGCGCTGGAAGACGTTCCCGACATTCTCGCGGAACTCGCGGAAGTGGAAATGCATGCCAACCAGACCAGCGGTAATTGCATCCGGAATACCACAACCGATCAGTTCTCGGGCGTTCAGTCTGATGAGATCGCGGACCCCCGGCCCTACTGCGAGATTATCCGGCAATGGTCGACATTCCACCCGGAATTCGCGTTTTTGCCACGGAAATTCAAGGTTGCCGTGAATGCTTCCGAACACACCGATCGTGCCGCCATCCAGGTGCATGACATCGGTCTGCAGATGGTGCGTAATGAGGCTGGCGAACTCGGCTTCCGGGTTCATGTCGGCGGTGGCCTGGGCCGCACCCCCATGGTCGGGCCGGTTATTCGTGAGTTCCTTCCGGAACTGGACCTGCTGACCTACCTGGAAGCCGTGCTCCGCGTCTATAACCGCTATGGTCGGCGCGACAACAAGTTCAAGGCCCGGATCAAGATTCTGGTGAAGGCGCTGACCCCAGAGGGCTTTGCGGAAAAGGTGGACGCTGAGTGGCAGCAGATCAAGGATTCCCCTACCCGGCTGACACCCGAGGCGGTACAACGTATCCAGGCCTACTTTACCGAGCCGGATTACGCAGCGCTGGATAATGCCACGGACCTGCTGGCCAGCCAGCGGTTCGAGAACCGGGGCTTTGATCAATGGCTGGCGCACAATGTGGACAGCCACAAGAAGCCGGGTTACGCCATTGTTAACCTGACCATGAAGAAAACCGGGACGCCTCCGGGTGATGTTACTGACCGGCAGCTGGAACAGATCGCGGATCTGGCCGACGAATACAGCTTCGGTGAAGTGCGGGTGACCCACCAACAGAATGTGGTGCTTGCGGATGTCCGCCAGGACCGGCTGTTTGAGCTGTGGCAGGCGATTACACCAATGGGCTTTGGTACCGCCAACCTGAACACACTGACGGATGTCATCTGCTGCCCTGGTGGCGATTACTGCGCCCTGGCCAATGCCAAATCCATCCCGGTGGCCGAAGCCATCCAGCGCCAGTTCGATGATCTGGACTACCTGTACGATCTTGGCAATATTGATCTGAACATCTCTGGTTGCATGAATGCCTGCGGTCACCACCATGTCGGCAATATCGGTGTTCTTGGTGTCGACAAGAAGGGTGAAGAGTTCTATCAGATCAGCCTGGGCGGGTCTTCCCATCATGACGCCTCGATCGGCAAGATTCTGGGGCCGTCGTTTGCCCGGGATCAAATGCCCCGGGTAATTGCCAAAATCATTGATGTCTACCTGGATAAGCGCACGGAAGAGGAGACCTTTCTGGACACTTATCGCCGTGTAGGAATTGATCCTTTCAAGGAGCGGGTTTATGCCTAACGTTATTTCCCCGGATGGCAGCATCCGTCAGGACAACTGGGTTGTGGTCCCCCGCCCGGCCGAGGGCGAATCGCTGGATATTCCGGCGGACCGGCCGGCGTTGATTCCGGCAGATCTTTGGCTGGCCGGCCATGAGCATTTCACCGGAAGGCAGGATATCGGCGTGTGGTTCGACAGCCACGATGAACCGGAGATTCTGGATGGCCGGGTAAACGAGCTGCCGGTTATCGCGGTAAATTTCCCGAAGTTCAGTGATGGCCGTGGTTACAGCATTGGCCGGCTGCTGCGGGAGCGATTTGGCTATGTCAACGAGCTGCGTGCCATTGGGGACGTATTGCTGGACCAGCTTCAGTTCATGAAGCGCTGCGGGTTTGATGCCTATGTGCTGCGGGCGGACAAGGACATCACCAAGGCGCGGAAATGCCTGAACTTCTTCAGTCAGGGCTACCAGGCCGCGACCGACACCGAGATCCCTCTGTTCCGGCGCCGGGCCTCTTGATATAGCCTGGGAGTAAGAAGAGAGGGTTCGCCCCCTCTTCTTTTCAGAACCGTAGGTCGGATTAGGCAAAGCCGTAATCCGACAGACAACTCCAACCGGATCGAATTACTTGGAGTGATCCAGAACAATCTTCCCGGACGATTCACCCTTCAAAAACGCCGTTAACGCGCCATCCAGGTCGTTCCGACCGATATCCCGGGCAGAAGCTTCAGTCTTCGGGCATGCCCACTCACCCGCGAATTTCTTCCACACGGCCGCTTTTTCCGCCAGCGGAATCTCAACCGAATCCACACCCAGCAGATTCACACCACGCAGGATGAACGGAAATACGGTGGTCTGAAGGTCTGGACCGGCTACAAGGCCGCAGCAGGATACCGAGCCGCCGGGCTGAATCTGTTTGAGAAGCTCCGCCAGGGGACCACCACCCACGGTATCCACGGCGTTGGCAAACGCGGGCTTAACCAGAGGTTTCTCTTCTTCCGCCAGGGTTTCACGGCCCACAACGTCTTTAGCGCCCAGAGCCTTAAGAGCGTCCGCATGATCAGCTTTACCACTGATCGCGACGACGTCGAACCCGAGCCTGGCAAGCAACTCAACCGCAACGCTTCCAACAGCCCCGGAGGCGCCTGAAACCGCGACTTTACCCTGCTCCGGTTTGGCGCCCATAGCCAGGAGTTTCTGGACACAGAGGCCGGCGGTGAGGCCGGCGGTGCCGTATATCATGGCGGTCCGGGCGTTCCAGCCGGAAGGCATGGGTACGCACCAGGCTGCAGGTACGCGGATATATTCGCCAAAGCCACCATCGGTGCTCATGCCCAGATCGTAGCCGGTCACGATAACGGGGCTGCCGTTAGACGGGGTACCGGTAGCGGATTCGACAACCTCTCCCGCGGCGTCGATACCCGGTGTATGGGGAAAAGAACGGGTGATGCGCTTGTTGCCGGAAGCCGACAGCGCATCCTTGTAGTTAAGAGAGGAGTGGCTGACCCGGATCAGGACATCGCCATCCGGCAGGTCGGAGATGCTGAGGGTTTTCTCGCCGCCAACATACTCATTATTCCGTTCTTCGACACGCCAGGCTTTGAATTCGGTATTGGTTGTCATGATGGTTCCCCGTTGTTGGTGGTTTTACCGGAACTTCTCGTTGCGAAAGGCACCCAGGACTTTCCAGACGGTGTGTTCAAGCGCCGCACTGGTTGCCAGTCCAAGCTTTTCCGGAAGGGTCCGTTTACGCTGGTATGCCACCGAGACGACGTCCGCCCGGTCGCAGGCTTCAATGAGATATTCGTCGGAGGTTTTGATTTCATCAATCAGTTTTACCTCCAGCGCCCGCTTGCCAAACCAGATATCGCCATTGGCAACCGCGGCGATATCCAGATCCGGGCGCCGTTCGCTCACATACTCCTTAAAGAGACCGTGGGTATCTTCCAGATCTTCCAGGAATTTCTGACGCCCTTTGTCGGTGTTTTCACCGAAGATGGTCATGGTGCGTTTGTGCTCGCCGGCGGTCAGCACTTCGAAATCAACATCATTCTTCTTTAGGAAACGGTGGAAATTCGGGAGCTGGGCAACAACACCGATAGAACCCAGAATGGCAAACGGCGAGGCAACAATCCTGTCGGCAACACAGGCCATCATGTAACCACCGCTGGCCGCGACCTTGTCGACACAGGCGGTGAGGCTGACACCCTTGCTGCGAATGCGGTCCAGCTGGGCGGCGGCAAGGCCATAGGAGTGAACCAGTCCTCCGCCGCTTTCCAGACGGATAACAATTTCATCTTTTTCCGAATCAGCGATGCTCAATACCGCAGTAATGGCCCGGCGAAGTGGATCTGTGTCACTGGCCTTGATGTCGCCATCAAAATCAAGGACATAAACGCGGCCACGCTTGTCATCCTGTTCGCCGGTGTGCGCCCTGGCCTTGGTCGCTTTTTTCTCGGCTTTGCGCTCTTTTTTTCGAGCCTTCTGGAACGCCTTGCGTTGCTGATCAGACATCAGCCGGGACTGAATCGTTTCACGCAGTTTCTCGTATTTTTCGTTGAGTTTTCGGATTTTGAGTTCTCCCTCGCTGTCATGATCGCCCCGATCCTTCTGGACCGAAGACATGATGACAGAGATCACCACCAGGGCCGCCACCACGAAAGTAACGATCTTGGCTAAAAACAAACCGTATTCTGTCAGGAACTCCAAAGTGCTTCTCCAGCTCACTGTGCGGGAACAAGAGTGTAACCTACCGAATTCATGGTGATAAGGAGAGCAAAAATTTAAAACAAGCGTTCGACCTATCTTGACAGAGCCGACCACTCACCATAAAGTCGGATTGCCCGATCAGGCTGGTGCAGCCAGGGACATCAAGCCGCCATGATGCTAGACAATCATCAAAAGGGTAAAGCAATGTCTGTAGCTCAGGTATTTGAACAACTCGAACGGAATTTCAACGCAGACGCAGCTCAAGGCCTGGACCTGGTATTCCAGTTCGACATCGAGGACGACAAGACCTACCATCTTGCCATCAATGACGGCACCTGCAAGATGCACCAAGGCGCCCATGACGATCCTTCCGTTACCCTGATTATGAACTCCGAGATCCTGCAGGGTATCGTTTCCGGCGAAACTGACGGTATGCAGGCATTCATGGCGGGCCAGCTGCGCGCTGAAGGCGATATGATGCTGGCAACCAAGCTGGGCGAACTGTTCAGGATGGACTGACTGGCCCTGGCAGTCTTAGGTCCGACAGGCGGCTGGCATGGGACATAAAACTACAAACCTACATCGTCCAGTGACGACTCAGCCAGTCTCAGAAGATCCAGGTTGCGGTCTTCATTCTGGCCAATACTCTCAATGTAGTATTCCAGCGAGGTCAGCGCATCGGCAAGTGCTTCAAGTACCTGGGTTTCCGGGGCCTCACTGGCATCCAGCAAATGCTCCTGGATGGAGGCCGCCACGCGCTCAAGCACCCCGGCAGCCGCGGGGTCGTTAACCATCTGAAGGCCACCCCAGATGCTGTGCAGTGTTGCTGGCAGGTTGGCCAGATTGAGTTTGTCGTAGTCGGATTCAATGAAGGCAGTAATTGCTCGTTTTGCCAGGGTCAGCGCTCCACGGGCTTCATCGGCAACCACATAAAGCGCCTCCCGGAGATAAACGGAGCCTTCCCGCTTCCCCTCGCCGCCAGCCAGGGCATCAGTTTCCGAGGTGATACCCCGGGTAACCATCTGCATCACGGCATCTTCAATGCCGAGCACGGAATCAGCCAGACGGTACAGCTCATCATCACCGGGCAGCCGGGACTCTTCTTCCCAGCCGCGCAATTTGCACGCCTCTTCCCGGGCAATGCCCGCCAGCTTGTTCAAGTCCAGCATCACAAGCGTGTTGGCGAGCCGCTCAAGGGCATCAGCGATGGACGACAGTTCCGCCAGATCCGGCTCGATACCACGCTCAATAATATCCAGCTTGTCTTTTAACTGGTTCAGCTCATCCCGCAGGGCTTCCGACAGGGATTTAAGAACATCGCCACCGGGGCCATACAACCTGCGCGCATGGGCTTCAAGCATTGAATCCGGGAAATCCGCCGGGGCGAGATGATAAGCAGACAGCACCTGGGTGACTTCAGGGTTGGCGGAACCGCTGCGGTACAGCAGATAGAGCAGGTCCCGGATTAACGAATCCGGCACCTGTTTATCAGTGGCAACCCTGCCCAGATAAACCACATCCCGGGCGTATTTTTCGATCCGTATGAACATCCGCTTGCGAGCCTTGTTAAAGGCCATCGCCCGGTCAAGCATGGTGTCCGAAACAATGCCGACAAGGCACCACATCTGCCCCATGGGTGTACCCCGGCACAGGCGCGCAAGGCCACGGGCGGCGCGCCCTATCAGCTTTTTGTTCACCACGTCGTTGCGGTCGCGCAGAATACCCAGAAGCGCCACCTGAAAGGTCAGGCGCATGCGGCGGGCCATGATTTCGTAATCAGCTTCATCGCCTTCAAAGGCCTGCAGGGTCAACCCGGCACAAAAATCGGGGCGCTCCCCGGCATCCACATCGACATCGAAAAAAAAGGATTCCGGATAGGGTTTCTTCCGCCTGGCCTCCCGTAGATCATTAATAACGGGAAGCAGAAGCTCGGGATGGTCTTGCCGTTGCTGCTGATAATACTCGACATAACGGCGGAGGATATACAGTGCGCTGTTGAGTGTGGTCAGAAGGATATTCTTTTCTTCATTGGCACCAACAGGCAGGTCGCTGGCCATGGTGACCGCTTCCTGGCACAGCAGGGTTCCACCCTGAATCTCCACCAGAATAAAAATACCCCGCAACTGGTTGATGAAATCAACACAGTTCTGGAGATCCTCACCCTTTTCGCGGTTTTCCTGAAAGCGTTCAAGGCTGGATTCCGCCTGCTTGATGGTCTGCTCTATTTCACTTTTGACCAGATCAAACGACTGCGATTTCGTCGCGAGAGACGACTGAACCATAAACGCTTCCCGTTAATGTTGCGGAGATTACCGCATCCTTTTTGGTGGTTGGTGGTCACTGGTCTGGCAATAGCGAACCAGGCCTTTTTATTTTAGGCTGGTTAACCCCCCTTTTTTGGCCAAATCCAGATCGCAAAAAACGGCGGACTTATCATTACTTATAACATAAAACTCAAGTACCTCAAGAAAGGCGAAATGTAACATTTGGTACAAGCCGATCCAGTTCTCATTCCGCGCTCTGGAGTCTGCCCCACACGGTTTCGCCGGCCTGTTTTTCGAGCAGGGACATGAACTCCTTGTGAGCTTCGTTCTCCGCGCTGGAAGCACGAACCACCGAGAGTGGCGCCCTGTCCGTGGGAAGCCTCCGGATTCCGCCATTACCGCCACCGTTTTCGGAGCCGGCATCCAGTGACAGGGCAGTCTGGCCACCGGTGAGCAGCAGGTAAACGTCGGCCAGGATCTCCGCATCCAGCAAGGCCCCGTGGAGGTCTCGGTTGCTGTTATCCACGCCGTAGCGCTTGCAGAGCGCATCCAGGTTGTTCTTCTGTCCCGGGTGGCGAGCCCTTGCGATCGCGAGGGAATCGACTATCCCGCAGTAGTCGGCGGTTTTCCGAACCGGTTTCAGGCGGGCAAACTCCGAGTCCATAAAGCCGACGTCGAACGCAGCGTTATGGATAACCAGTTCGGCATCCTTGATGAACTCGAAGAACTCGTCGGCGATCTCGGCAAAACAGGGTTTGTCGGCCAGGAACTCGTTGGTAATGCCGTGAACGGTAATCGCTTCGGCCTCGACTTCACGGTCCGGATTAATGTACGCGTGATAGTTCCGCCCGGTAAGCTGGCGTTCCATCAGCTCAACACAGCCGATCTCAATGATCCGATGACCTTCGGCGGGATCAATGCCCGTGGTTTCGGTATCCAGTACGATCTGTCTCATTGCCTGTACCTGGTTATCTGCATTTATGCGTTGGAAAGGGCTTCGACACCGCGATTGGCGAGCTCATCCGCCAGCTCATTGTCGGGAACTCCGGAGTGCCCCTTTACCCAGTGCCAGTTAATCTTGTGCCGGGCCACTTCCGAATCCAGCTCGCGCCAGAGATCTTCGTTCTTGACCGGTTTTTTCGCAGAGGTTTTCCAGCCATTACGTTTCCAGCCCGCCATCCATTCAGTGATGCCTTTACGCACGTACTGCGAGTCCGTAAACAATTCCACCTCGCAGGGGCGCTGCAGGGCCTCGAGGCCCCGGATGGCCGCCATAAGCTCCATACGGTTGTTGGTGGTTTTTGCCTCGCCACCGTGCAGGGTTTTGCGATTATCGCCATAGCGCAAAACCACGCCCCACCCGCCCGGGCCGGGGTTGCCCTTACAGGCGCCATCAGTATACAGGGTTACCTTGCCGGCCATTCAGTCTCCTGGTTCGGTTAACAATGATTCACTTGAGCTTGTTTACGGGTGCGCCACTCCGACTACAGCCCCGGGAGGCGCCAACGGTGCCTGTCCCCGGCAGGGCAATGACCTTGTTCTGGCGCCAGACAGGGCGTCTCGGCAGCCGGGCATGGACGCGTTTCCTGGCAAGGATACAGTAATAGGCGCCCACTGGCATGAGCCGGCTTCCGGACAGACGGTTATCCATCCGGCTCACTGGTTTGCGGCCACTGCGTTGCAGTGGAATTCTGAAAAACCGGGTGACGGACGCCTCGACATTGAAACCCAGCAGATGCAGCCAGTCTTCCATCCGCCCGCGCAACAGAAAACGGCCGCCCCAGGGACCTTCGGTACTCCTGGAGATCAATTTGCGCGCACCCCAGAGACTGATCGGATTAAAGCCAAACAGGGCCATGGTGCCCTCTCCCCGGAGCACCCGCGCCGCCTCCCGGATCACCTGGTGCGGACAGGGCGAGAAATCGGCGGTATGGTGCAGTACGACGAGATCCATGGAGTCACCGGGAAAGGCCAACTCGTCGGCATCGCAGATGGCGACACCATCAGGTATCTGGGGATACCATCGGGGCGCTGTCATGAACTTCTGGGAGAAATCGGTGCCCGAAGCCAGTGGCAACCTATGGCTTATGCCTACCTGCAACTGCCTGGCACCTGTCAGGCGCTGCAGCTCGGCGTCCACAAAACGCCTCTGGTCCATCAGCAGTGCCCTGCCAAGCGGGGTCTGGAACCAGCGCTCAAAGCTTTCATGTCTGGCGGAATAATCAACCGCGTCGGGTTTACTCACCTATATGCCACTCCCGGAAGCCCGAACCTGTGGTTGGGACTTTGTATTTAATGCTCTATCCTATCAGTCACATTCGATAAACACATGTGGGGGGTCCCATGCTAACCATTTCCGCCATACCCGCCTTCAACGACAACTATATCTGGTGCCTTTCCGACACCGCCAGCGGTAAATCGCTGATTGTAGACCCTGGCCAGGCCCAACCAGTTCTGGACCACCTGACCGCAAACAGCCTGGCACTCGAAACCATCCTGGTGACCCATCATCACCCGGACCACGTTGGTGGTGTCGAAGAACTGGTCTCCCGTTTTCCGGATTGCCGTGTGACCGGCCCGGCGGATTCGCCCTTTAAAGACAGCAGCAACCTTGTTTATCCAGGTGACGAAGTCAGCTGGGAAAATATAAGTTTTCAGGTTCTCGGTGTGCCTGGCCATACCCTGGACCACATTGCCTATTTTACCGATGTCGAGGTTCAGGGCCGCCCGGTTCTGTTCTGTGGCGATACCCTGTTTGTCTGTGGTTGCGGTCGACTGTTTGAGGGCTCGCCAGAACAGATGCGCCAATCTCTTCAGACCCTGAGGGCCCTGCCAGGCAAAACCGCCGTTTACTGCGCCCATGAATACACCCTCGCGAACCTCCGTTTTGCCCGCAGCTGGCTGCCGGAAGATGAAGGCCTCCGGGAATTCGAGCAACAGTGTCAGGCCGCCCGCGATGAAGGAAAGCCAACTGTACCTTCCGTCCTTGAAAACGAGAAGCGACTGAATCCGTTTCTGCGCTGGGACGATCCGGCCGTGGTGGACTCCACCCGTACCTATTGCGCCAGTCACGGGTTGCCGGCGGATTCCGGGACCGCCATTTTTGCGGCTATCCGCCACGGCAAGGACAACTTCTGACGCCTGGCGATACCCACTTAACAAACACTCTCAGAGCCGTAACGAGAGGTTTCTTGACCCTTTTGGAAGCGTTCCCATAGAATCGTTGCAACTTTGTGACCGCAAATTGTTCAATATGCCGGGTTTTCAGACTCTGAGTCCGGCCTCAACCAGTAACCGGATGCCCTTATGTCGGTCGGACGATTGCCGTTGTTGTTTTTCGCCGGAGCCCTCGCGAGCGGCTGCGGCAGCCTGATCAGCCAGGGCCAGGAAAGCCCGCTGAACACCCAGGAAATTACTGTTGCCGCCGGCGATGAGGGACTGAAAAAAGCCGTCGAGACCGGAGAAAACGCGGATGCCGCCCGCAACGAGCCGCTGGACGAGGCCATTGCACCGGAATTGAAGGATACCGCCAGGGATGCCCGTGAGAAGCTCGACAACCCGGTTCGGAAAACCCCTGAACAGGCGGTGGTTGAGCAGGATCTGTGGGCCCGGCTGCGCTCGGGATTTGTATTGGATCATGACATCGACAATGAACGCATCCGGGACCAGCTAAACTGGTATGCCCGTCACCCGGATTATATCGACCGGGTGGTGGAGCGTGGCAGCCGCTACCTTCACTACATTATCAACGAGACCGAAAAGCGGGGCCTGCCGGCTGAGTATGCCCTGCTCCCGATTGTTGAAAGCGCGTTTGATCCCTTCGCCTATTCCCATGGCCGGGCCGCGGGCCTCTGGCAGTTCATTCCTTCCACCGGAAAGCACTTCGGCCTGACCCAGAGTTGGTGGCACGATGATCGTCGGGACGTCATCGCCGCCACCGACGCTGCACTGACCTATCTTGACCGCCTGGCAAACCGATTTGACGGCGACCACACCCTGGCTCTGGCCGCCTACAACAGCGGCGGGGGGACCGTCTCCAGCGCTATGCGCCGAAACCGTAACAGCAACAAACCGACGGACTTCTGGTCCCTGCGCCTGCCCCGGGAAACCCGCCATTACGTCCCCAAACTGATCGCGCTGGCGAAAATATTCGACGACCCCAAGGCCTATGGCATTGAACTGCCAGCGCTGAAAAACCAACCCTACTTCGAGGTTGTTGATACCGGCTCCCAGCTGGATCTTGCCCAGGCGGCGGAGCTGGCCGGCGTGGATGTGGATGAAATCTATCTGCTCAACCCTTCCTACAACCGCTGGGCAACCTCACCGGACGGCCCTCACCGGCTGCTGGTTCCGGTTCAGAATGCTAAGACCTTCCGCACGGCACTGGCGCGGATTCCCGCTGACCAACGGGTTTCCTGGCGCAACTATAGGGTTAAATCCGGCGACAGCCTCAACTCGATTTCCCGGAAATTCTCGACAACGTCGACGGTACTCCGGCAGGTGAACACCCTGAACAGCGATCTGATACGCATTGGCCAGCGCCTGATGATTCCCTCTGCCTCCAAAGGCAGCGACGCCTACGCCCTGAGTGCCTCCCAGCGACTTGAGCGCAAGCAAGCGCGGAAGCGGGATGGCAGCAAGGTTCGTTACACCATTCGCAAAGGCGATACCTTCTGGGACATTGCCCGCGAGCACCGGGTTTCCGTGCGCGAAGTTGCGGCCTGGAATGGCATGGCGCCGGGCGACCCGCTGATGCCGGGCAAGGAACTGGTTATCTGGTCCAAAACCAGTCAGCCCACGCTTATGGCGGCCAACAGTAACCGCGGGGAGGCGATGGTTCGAAAAGTAGGCTACCGGGTACGCAAAGGCGACTCCCTGGCCCGGATTGCCAGCCGGTTTTCCGTGAATGTCCGGGACATCGCAAGCTGGAACGACCTGAATACCGCCCGTTATCTGCAACCCGGGCAAAGTCTGGTACTCTACGTTGATATCCGAAACAGCCCCTGACGTGCGATATTTATGACAAGAACACGGAAAGCCTCACCCCTCATGTGGTTTTTTTCAGCCCTGGCGCTCATTGCCATACCGCTTATCGCTCCGTTTTCCGTCGCCGAAGAGGCCACACCAGCACACGGCATTGCCATGTACGGCAAGCCGAAATACCCGGATGGTTTCAGTCACTTCGATTACGTTAATCCAGAGGCTCCGAAAGGCGGCACACTAAGAATGGCCGTTGTTGCCAATGGCTTCGATTCCTTCAATCCTTTTGATATCCGGGGCGTGGCCGCGGCGGGAATCAGCAACTACCTGTATGACACCTTGCTGGAATCCTCGGACGATGAGCCCTTTTCGGCCTACGGCCTGATTGCTGAATCCCTGGAAACCCCCGAAGACCGGAGCTACGTGGTATTCAACATCCGGGAGCAGGCGCGGTTCCACGATGGCGAAGCCATTACCGCCGAAGACGTGAAATTTTCTTTCGACACTCTCACCACCAAGGGGCATCCCTTCTTCCGCAACTACTACGCGGACGTCAGTACCGTCACGGTAGAAGGCCCTCGCCGGATACGTTTTGATTTCAACGATACCAGCAATCGGGAGCTGCCGCTGATTCTGGGCCAGATGCCCATTTTGCCAGCGCACTACTGGGCCGATCGTGAGTTTGGCAAGAATGGCCTGAATCCGCCGGTTGGCAGTGGCCCCTACCGGATTGGCGACTTCGAGGCCGGCCGTTCCATTACCTATGAGCGTGTGGAGGATTATTGGGCCAAAGAGATCGGAGTCCGTAAAGGCCGGTTCAATTTCAACAAAATCACTTACGACTATTACACCGATGACACCGTGGCTCTGGAGGGTTTTAAAGCCGGCAGTTTTGATTTCCGGCTGGAATCCTCCGCCAAGAACTGGGCGACTGCCTACACCGGTGAACGGTTCGAAAATGGTACGATTATCAAGGAAGCCATTGAACACCGCCGCCCCTCGGGCATGCAGGGCTTTGCCTTCAATACCCGGCGAAAAGTGTTTTCCGACCCGCTCGTACGTGAAGCCCTGGCCTATGGTTTCGACTTCGAGTGGACCAACAAGAACCTGTTTTTTGACCAGTACACCCGCACGGACAGTTATTTTGAAAATAGCGACCTGGCTTCCTCGGGCCTGCCGGAAGGCCGGGAGCTTGAGATACTGGAAGCTTTCCGGGATCAGCTTCCCGAGACGGTCTTTACCGAAGAGTACCAGCCGCCAACCACCGAGGGTCAGCAAGGGCTGCGCCGGAACCTGAGGACGGCCATGGAGCTGCTGGCGTCAGCCGGGTATGAAATCCGGGACGGCAAGATGGTAGACGGGGAAACCGGCGAGCCACTGGCCTTCGAGATCCTGCTGTTCCAGAAGAGCTTCGAACGGGTGGTTCTGCCCTTCAAAAGCAATCTCGGCCGGCTTGGCATTGATGTCACCGTCCGCCTGGTAGACAGCAACCAGTATATCCAGCGCCTGCGGGAATTCGATTTTGACATGAGCATTCAGACATTTGGCCAGTCGGATTCACCGGGTAACGAACAACGGGAATACTGGCATTCGTCCATGGTGGACGCCAAAGGCTCACGGAATTATATGGGCGTGAGCGATCCGGTGATCGACGAGCTTGTAAGCATGGTGATTCAGGCGCCGGACCGTGAGGAGCTGGTACACCGGGTTCGGGCTCTGGACCGGGTTCTGCTGCACCACCACTACGTGATTCCCCAATGGCACCTGAGAAGCGACCGCGTCGCCTACTGGAACCATCTGCAACGTCCGGCCGACACCCCCAAGAACGGCATCGACCTGGATAACTGGTGGGCGAAGCCCTGAGGAACACGCCGCTAAATGGGCATCTACATACTCAGGCGCCTGGCGCTGATCATTCCCACGCTGATCGGAATCATGCTGCTCAATTTTGTTATTGTGCAGGCGGCACCTGGCGGCCCGGTTGAACAGCTTATCGCGGAAATGGAAGGCCACGGCGGCAGTGCTTTGGCCCGGGCGTCGGGCGGTGGTAGCGGCGGTGAGGTAGCCGATTCCTCCGGCGATACGCGCGGTTCCCGCGGCATTCCCGATGAGCTCCTCAAGGAAATTGAGGTCATGTATGGCTTCGACAAGCCGCCCCATGAGCGTTTTTTCAAGATGCTCGGCGATTACGCCACCTTTAATTTCGGCGATTCCTTCTTTCGGGAAAAAAGCGTTACCGACCTGATTCTCGACAAGATGCCCGTATCCATCTCTCTGGGCCTCTGGTCGACACTGATCATTTATTTCACTTCCATTCCCCTGGGCATCCGCAAGGCCGTTACCGATGGCTCCCGGTTCGATGTCTGGACCAGCTCCGCCATCGTGGTGGGCTATGCCATACCGGGCTTTCTGTTCGCCATACTGCTGATCGTACTGTTTGCCGGCGGCAGTTATTTTGACTGGTTCCCGCTTCGCGGCCTGACGTCTTCGAATTTCGACGAACTCACCTGGTACCAGAAAATCGGCGATTACTTCTGGCACCTGGTGCTGCCGGTCACCGCGAACGTGATTGGTGGTTTCGCCACCCTGACACTGCTCACCAAGAACTCGTTCCTGGATGAGATTGGAAAACAGTATGTCGTAACCGCCCGCGCCAAAGGGCTGGACCAGAAACAAGTGCTGTATGGCCACGTTTTCCGGAATGCCATGCTGATCGTGATTGCCAGCCTGCCCGGTGTTCTGGTCGCTCTGTTCTTCACCGGCTCACTGCTTATTGAAGTGATCTTCTCCCTGGACGGCCTTGGATTGCTGGGTTTTGAAGCGGCCCTGAACCGCGATTACCCGGTGATCTTCGGTACCCTGTACATATTCACCCTGATGGGGCTCATCCTGAAACTGATCAGCGACATCACCTATGTCCTGGTTGACCCACGGATCGATTTTGAAAGTCGGGAGGGTGCGTGAATTTCCGATCCCTCACCCCGATCCAGCAGAGACGCCTGCGCAATTTCCGGAAAAACCGGCGGGGTTTCTGGGCGCTGTGGATCTTTCTGGCACTATTTGGCCTGTCCCTGGTGGCGGAACTGATTGCCAACGATTCCCCACTGATCGCTTCCTACAAGGGTGAGCTGTATTTCCCGGTTGTCCAGTCGGTTCCGGACCAGACCTTTGGCGGTTTTCTGCCCACCGAAGCGGATTATCGGGATCCTTTTATCGCCGATGCAATCAACGCCAACGGCTGGATGATCTGGCCACCGATCCGATTCAGCTACAACACCATCAATTACGATCTTGATGTGCCCTCACCGGCGCCGCCGAGTGCCGAGAACTGGCTGGGAACCGACGATCAGGGCCGTGATGTTGCCGCCCGGGTAATTTATGGCTTTCGTATTTCGGTGTTGTTTGGTCTGACCCTGACCATTGCCAGCTGCATTGTTGGCGTCGTTGTTGGTGCCATCCAGGGCTTTTACGGTGGCAAGATTGATCTGCTGGGCCAGCGCTTTATCGAAATCTGGTCCGGCCTGCCGGTGCTCTACCTGCTGATCATCCTTTCCAGCATTGTCCAGCCCAACTTCTGGTGGCTGCTGGGCATCATGCTGCTGTTCAGCTGGATGGGGCTGGTGGATGTGGTCCGGGCGGAATTCCTCCGGGCCCGTAACTTTGAGTATGTGAAAGCCGCCAGAGCGCTGGGCCTGGACAACGGCAGGATTATGTTCCGGCATATCCTGCCCAATGCCATGGTGGCCACCCTCACCTTTATGCCGTTCATTCTCACGGGCGCAATCACCGGCCTGACCTCGCTGGACTTCCTGGGCTTTGGTTTGCCCTCCGGCTCACCATCGCTGGGTGAGCTGATTGCCCAGGGCAAGGCCAACCTGCATGCGCCCTGGCTGGGTATTTCCGCCTTCGTCTCACTGTCGCTCATGCTCACACTGCTGGTATTTGTCGGCGAAGCCGTACGCGACGCCTTTGATCCGAGGAAGAGCTGATATGAACCCACTGCTTCAGATCTCCGACCTCGCCATCTGTTTCGACCGGGGGCCCGCAGCGGTCGAATCCCTGTCACTGGCTATTCGGGAAGGCGAGACTCTGGCCCTGGTGGGCGAAAGCGGCTCCGGAAAATCCATTTCGGCGCTTTCGATCCTGCGCCTTCTGGATGCACGCCACGCCAGTTACCCCAGCGGACGGATCCGGTGGCGGGGTGAAGACCTGCTGACCGCCACCGAGAAGCGAATGCGCCAGATCCGCGGCCGGGAGATCGGCATGATCTTCCAGGAACCGATGACGTCGCTGAATCCGTTGCACACGGTGGAAAAACAGATTGGCGAGACCCTGGAACTGCACAAGGGGATGCGCGGCCCCCGGGCCAGGCAACGGTGCCTGGAGCTGCTGGAACTGGTGGGCATACAGAACCCGGAAACCAGGCTGGGC
>JAXHUV010000129.1:0-6614 GCA_034189445.1 Pseudomonadota bacterium | reverse complement strand
TATGGAAACATCAGAGCCGAAGGTCGGCCTCTCCCTGCGGAAACACACCTTTCAGATCAAAAAGTACGCCATCACCCTTCATATATTGGCGCAATTCAGAACTGGCCTTTTGTGCATACTCACGATGAGGCACTGCCAGGAAAACCGCATCATATTCAGACTGTGCCGGCTTTTCAATTAATGAAATGCCATATTCATGCCGGGCTTCTTCGTTATCGGCCCAACAGTCGGTGACATCCACCTGGCAACCAAAATCCTCCAGCTCGCGAATCACATCGATCACCCGTGTATTTCGCAAGTCCGGACAATTCTCTTTAAAGGTCAGGCCCATCACCAATACTTTGGAACCGGCAATGGTATGGCCTTTCCTGATCATCGCCTTGACCAGTTCGCCGGCCGCATACGGCCCCATATTATCGTTGACCCGGCGACCCGCCAGGATAATCTCCGGGTGATAACCAATAGCCTGGGCTTTATGGGTCAGGTAATACGGATCCACGCCAATACAATGACCACCCACCAGGCCCGGCCTGAACGGCAGGAAGTTCCATTTGGTACCCGCTGCCGCCAGCACTTCATGGGTATCGATCTTCATCCGGGAGAAAATCATGGAAAGCTCATTCATCAACGCAATGTTCAGATCCCGCTGGGTGTTCTCGATCACCTTCGCCGCTTCTGCCACCTTGATGGAGCTGGCCTTGTGGGTACCGGCGGTGATTACATCCGCATACAGGGCATCCACCTCATCGGCGATTTCCGGCGTAGAGCCGGAGGTCACCTTCATGATGGACGCCACCCGGTGCTCCTTGTCACCCGGATTGATCCGCTCCGGGCTGTAGCCGGCGAAGAAATCCTGATTGAACGTGAGCCCGGAAACCTTCTCCAGCACCGGCACACAGACCTCCTCCGTCGCCCCCGGGAACACCGTGGATTCATAGATCACGATATCGCCACGCTTGAGCACCCTGCCCACACTCTCGCTGGACTTGATCAAAGGCGTCAGATCCGGTGACTTGTACTCATCAATCGGGGTCGGCACCGTCACGATGAAGATCCGGCAATCGGCGATGTCATCCAACTGATCGGTAAACGACAAGTGCCTGGCCGTGGCGAGCTCCTCACGGGACACCTCCCGGGTGAAATCCACACCATCCTTCAGCTCGGCAATACGCTTGCTGTTGATATCAAAGCCCACGACTTCACGTTTCTCTCCAAACGCAGCCGCCAGCGGCAAGCCCACGTAACCCAGGCCGATTACCGCGATTTTTTTCATTTTTCCTCCTGCTACACCTACTCCGGAATCAGTACCCGAGACCCAACCCTGGCCTCAAGCAACCCCCGAAACGCCAACTTGGCCCCGGAATCCCCATGCACAACCCGGATCTCTCCCGGTGCCTCGGGAATCCCCTCAACAAACCTCAGCAAATCACGCTGCCCCGCATGGGCCGAATAACCGCCCACCTGGTGAACCCGGGCGCGAATATCATACCGCTCACCATCCAGCTCAACCCAGCCACCGCGCGGGCCGTAGGCAAGAATATCACGCCCGGGCGTTCCGGCGGCCTGATAACCCACAAAGAGCACATCGTTGCGCTCATCATCGAGCATCGCCTTCAGATAATTCACCACCCGGCCGCCGGCGCACATGCCGGAACCTGCCAACACCACACAGGGACGGCGGGACTTCGCCAGATACTCCACGGCATTCAGATGATCTTCGTGGGAATCAATCACCGTCAGTTGTTCAAAGGAGAGCGGATGCCGGCCGGACCGGATCAATTCCCGGGCCTCGGTATCCCAGAAAGGCTTCAGGTCCCGATAGATCCGGGTGAAGTTGGCGGCCAGCGGTGAATCCACGACGATTTCCAGGGATTTCCAGTCAATCCCGGGGTCAGCCGCAAAGTCGGCAATAATCCCCTCAATCTCATACAACAACTCCTGCGTCCGCCCGATACTGAACGCCGGAATCAACACCGTCCCGCCATCGGCCAGAGCATTCTCAAGCACCGCCCTCAACCGATCCCGCCGAGTCTCCCGATCCTCATGGTCGCGATCCCCATAGGTACTCTCAATCACCAAACGATCCACCCGCTCCGGCGATTCCGGCTCCGGCAACAACGGCGAGTGCGGCGCCCCCAGATCACCGGAGAACACGATCCGCTCCTCGACATCCCCGACCCGGGCATCACACTCCACATACGCCGAGCCGAGAATATGCCCGGCCTGCTGAAGCCGCAGTGAAAGCGAACACTCACCCTCGCCAACCACCGAATACCACTGCCCATAGGGCACCGGCACCACACGCCCCCGAATCAGGCCCAGCACCCGCTCAATCAGATCCCGGTTGCGGGTAAAGCCGATCTTCAGGGCGTCTTCCAGGATCTCAGGCAACATCACCGCCGAAGGCTCGGAGCAGATAATCGGCCCCTCAAACCCGGCAGCCAGCAGATAGGGAATCCGGCCCACGTGGTCAATATGCACGTGAGTCACCACGAGAGCGCGGATATGATCAATGGGGAAATCAATCGTAAGGTCAGCTGCGGAGGCCTCCCGTCCCTCATCCCGGCCCTGGAACAGGCCGCAGTCGATGAGGATGCCGTGGCGGGAACCCTCAGCCCCTGGTTTCAGGCTCAACTCATGGCAGGAGCCGGTCACTCCGGACGTAGCTCCATGATGTTTAATATCAATCATTTCCAACAATCCCTGTCGTTAAAAAGGATCAGATGAATACACCTTTCAGGCTTTTTCATCTGCCCCAACTTTAGCCTTCACCTCAAGCTCAACACCGATGCCGACTTTTGCTTCGTTTCATCACCTTGACACCAAACCAGATCCGCAACATCGCCATTCGGCGCAAACCCCGTGGGTGCATCACGCAGCAGGGAAACAACCCGGCCACAATCAAACTCCTGGCTTGCGAGCGTCAACTGCGTCAATACCGCTTCAAGTTCATCCCACGGCATGGAAACTTCCCGGGCCTTCATGATCCGTGGATGGGTAGTTCCCTGCGGATCATCGCCGATGAGCAATTCCTCGTAGAGTTTCTCGCCCGGGCGCAAACCAGTAAAGGTAATCTCGATATCCCCGGAAGGGTTCTCGGCGGTTTGTTCCTCAAGCCCCATGAGATGAATCATCTTCCGGGCCAGGTCGGCAATTTTTACCGGCTCGCCCATATCGAGCACAAATACCTCACCGCCTTTGCCCATACTTCCCGCCTGCAGCACCAACTGACTCGCCTCAGAAATCGTCATAAAGTACCGGATGATATCCGGGTGAGTCACTGTCACCGGACCACCGTCACGAATCTGATCGCGGAACAGAGGCACCACCGAGCCGGAAGACCCCAGAACATTGCCAAAGCGCACCATGGAAAACACGGTCTTGCTTTGGCGCTGAGCCAACCCCTGCAATACCAGTTCCGCCAGCCGCTTACTCGCTCCCATTACATTCGTCGGGCGTACAGCCTTGTCGGTGGAGATCAGGACAAATCGATCGACACCTGCCGCCACGGCTGCTTCCGCTGTATGCCAGGTCCCGAACACGTTATTCTGAACACCTTCGATAACATTATGCTCCACCAAAGGAACATGTTTATATGCAGCTGCATGGTAGACGGTCTGGACGTTAAAGACTTTCATCACGGTTTCACATCGGCGACGATGCGTCACACTGCCCAGCACCGGATGCAAAGACACACCTAAGCCTTCCACCTGATTTACCGACTGCAATTCACGCTCAATCGAATACAGCGAAAATTCGGATTGCTCAAAAAGCACCAGGGTTTTGGGCTTATGCCTCAGAATCTGCCGGCAGAGTTCAGAGCCAATGGAACCGCCCGCGCCCGTTACCAAAACGGATTTGCCATAGAGGCTTGCTGATACGGCGGCTGTATCCGGCTTGACAGGATCCCGGCCCAGCAAATCCTCGATTTCAAGATCCCGGATATCGTTGATACGGGCCTGACCTGCAACCAGTTCAGACATTGAAGGGACCGTCTGAACCGGTACGGAAAGCGCTTCAAGAACTCGCATCAACTCCCGACGATTAATGTTTGCCGAGTCTTCAAGCGCGAGCAAAACCCTCCCGGCATCCAGCTCCCTTACAGCTCTTTCGATATGTTCAACCGAGTACACCGGAAGGTTGCCTATGAGAGAGCGGTGATTGCTGCTCACCAGCGAGACAAACCCGACCGGTCGATACTCAACTCCCTGGGCCAGAGCCGATGCCAATTGCATTCCCTTTGGGCCGGCGCCGACAATAAGCACACTGTCTTTGGATTTTTCACCCGGCCTGCGAACAATAGTCCTGACGGCAAATCGTGTTCCAGCAACCAGCAGGAAAGCAAATGCGCCATAGATAACGGGTACTGAGCGGGGCACCAAGGCCTGGAAAAGGAAGCCGAATACAATAAGAGCAACACTGGAGAAACCCACGCCCAATATAATGGCGAGGAAGGCATGTTCGCTCAGATATCGAATAACAGCACGGTATAGCCCCAGTTTAACGAACGCTGCGATCGTTATGAGCACGGTAGCGACTGAAACTATTAGCTGCTTTTGGTCAGGTATCCACCCGTAGCTCTCAAACCGCAGAGCAAACGCAGCCCAAATGGCTAACGAGAGGAGCAAAACGTCTGCAGTCACCGATACCAGGCGTTTAACAGGCCTGGACCACTCCAAAACTGAATTGATGTGACTGGATATCAAGATTTACTCCCCGGATCTCACGCGATCACCCGAACCCTTACCCGTTACCGTTTGAAGGATGTACCGGAAATAATGCTTTAAATCCAGTGAGCGAAGCATGATTTCATCCGTTTCTGCCAGCAACCTCGGGGTGGACATATCAATCCCGTTCACCTGCGCCAAGCCGGTAATGCCGGGCCGGGCATCAAGCACCCTGCGGTTTTCCCGTTCCTGAATAAGCTCAGCCTGGTTAAACAAACACGGCCGAGGCCCCACCAGGCTCATATCGCCTTTGAGCACGTTCCAGAGCTGGGGTAGTTCATCAAGCTTGGTGCGGCGAAGAAAGCGACCAAACGGGGTAATAGCGTCAGCGCTGGCCAAATGGCTGGCAACAGAAGCCGTGCCTTTCTTCATTGTTCGAAATTTCACCAGAGTAAACGGCTTTTTGTTCCGCCCCACCCTCTGTTGCCGAAAAAGTGGCGAGCCGGTATCGAGAAAGCCCACTAACAATAGAACCAACAAAACCGGCAACCCGAACACCAGCCCAAGAAGAGAAAAGAAAAAATCAAACAAGCGAATCAGCATGCATTTTCCGAATCAAAACAACGGCGAAGCCCTTCCTTTACTGAAATGGGCGGTTCCCAGCCCAATAAATTACGGGCTTTCGAAATATCTACCTGCAAAGAGTCCAACACGCGCTGCGCAGCAGCTTTTTTACCCAGCAAGCCCGCACCAAACATCAGCAAACCAGATGGAACCGGAATCAAACGAGCAGGTTTTCCCAACGCTTTACCAATTTCGCGCAGCAACTCAGTGGTTGAAAGATCCTTTCCATCTCCAGCCAGGAAGACCTGGTTAGCGGCGGCGGGGTGGTTGATACAGGTGATAATCAAATCCACTAGATTATCCAGAGCCACTAAAGAGCGTTTGTTTTGGACGGCACCCAGAGGCAACGGAACCCCTTTTTGCACCAAATTAACCAATCTGCCAAAGTTACCTGGAGCGTTCGCTCCATAAACAAGGGGCGGCCTGATAATTACGACCTGCATCCCGGATGCTTTCGCAATTTCCCATAGTCCCTCCTCAGCCTGCCACTTTGATTGCGCGTAAGGTTCGCCTGGGGCTGGCTGATCAAGTTCGGTAAAGGGCACGTTATTCGTGTACCCGTTTACACCAATTGAGCTAATGAAGACAAATCGCTTTACCCCGGCATCTGCTGCATATCGAGCCAAATTCAAAGTGCCTTCAACGTTCACGGCTCTGTACCGAGCTAATAAATCCTCGTTATCATCTTTGTTTAAATGGGCCATAGCCGCAGCGTGAACCACAACATCTTGGTTAGCCACTGCGTCGGCCCAATCCGTGGCCCCATCCGAGCTTTCTATAATAAACTCTTCTCCGACTGGCGCAGTTCCTGAGCGTCTCAATCCGCAACGCAATGAAAAAGCTCCTTGTCGGACGAGTTGCTTCGCAAGGCATTGTCCTAGAAAACCGCTCGCACCGGTTAATAATACTTTCACAAATCGTCACTCCCGTTGCGTTGCGAGCTCAACAGCTTTTCATAAATGCTTATATGCTGATCAACAATCTTTCCTATCAAAAATTCACTCTCGGCTAAACGTCTTCCGTTAAAGCCCATTTTTCTGCGAAGTTCAGGAGATTCGACTAATGACTGAAGCGCATCAGCCAAAGCAACAGCATCTCTGACCGGCACCATAATACCCGTTATATCGGGTATTATGGCGTCTCTACATCCTGGAACATTCGCTGTTACAACCGCTCGACCACATGCAGCGGCTTCCACTAAACTCTTAGGCAACCCCTCCCGATAAGAGGGAAGACACACAATATTTGCTGCTGCATACTGATCAGGAATATCACTTCGGAAACCAAGCAATTTAACCGAGGACTTTTTTCCCCAAGAATCAG
>JAXHUV010000128.1:0-6624 GCA_034189445.1 Pseudomonadota bacterium | reverse complement strand
CCTTCGATTACCGGCTGGGGGAGCCGGTCAGGGTCAGCTGGGTCGACGGCTGGGAATGGTTGCTCCCCGAGGAAGGGAAGGCACCGGAATCCCTGGAGGAATTCTCCGCCGATGCATAGCCTTATCCAGCAGCCGTTCAGAACCGCCGTTCTGATCCTGGTCTGGGGCTGGCTCCTGTTTCTGGTGCTGGCACCGAATCTATTGGTGGTGGGTGCCAGTGTCATGACCCGGGATCCGGTCTCGTTCCTGTCCCTGCCCCTGAACCTGGATGCCTATCGTCAGCTGTTTGATCCGCTGTATCTGAAGGTTTTCCTGCACTCCCTTTACATGGCGGCGATGACCACCCTGGTGTGCCTGTTGCTTGGCTATCCGTTTGCCTGGGCGTTGTCCAAAGTCGGCAAGCAGAGACAGCTGATACTGATTTTCCTGCTGATCGTGCCCTTCTGGACCAACTCCCTGGTGCGCACCTACGCCCTGAAGCTGATCCTGGCCACCAACGGTCTGCTGAACCGCGCCCTGATGTCGATCGGGCTGATCGATGAGCCTCTGCAACTGCTCTATACCGAGGGCGCGGTGATTATCGGCCTGGTGTATCTGCTTCTGCCTTTCATGATCCTGCCGCTGTATTCAGTATTCGAGGACCTGAAACAGGAGCTGTTGCTGGCCTCCCATGATCTGGGCGCGGGCCGGTTTTCCACCTTTGTTCACGTGATTGTCCCGCTTACCCTGCCGGGTGTTCTGGCCGGCGTGATGCTGGTCTTGCTGCCAGCCATGGGGCTGTTCTTCGTTCCGGATATCCTTGGTGGGTCCCGCAATCTGCTGGTGGGTAACGTGATCAAGAACCAGTTCCTCGATGCCCGTAACTGGCCCTTTGGCGCTGCCGCCAGCATTGTGCTTACCATAACCATGGCCTTGCTGATGTTCGCGCACCGGTTGAGTAAACGACGGATCGGTGAGGAGGGCAGGTGATGGCACGGTGGTTGCCCCGCACCTATCTGGCCCTGGTCTACATCCTGCTCTATGTGCCGATCGTGGTGCTGGTTGTGTTTTCGTTCAACGAATCCCGTACCGGCTATGCCTGGGGCGGGCTCAGCCTGCGCTGGTATGAGGCGCTTTTCAATAACCGGGCCATGGTCAATGCCATGTGGAATTCCCTCTGGCTGGCACTGTCCGGGGCAACCGTGTCCACGGTGATAGGTGCCTTGACGGCCCTGGCCCTGCATCGTTATCGGTTCCGGGGCAAGAAGCTGCTGAACGGCATGCTGTTTGTGGTGATGATGTCACCGGAGATTGTCCTGGCGATTTCGTTGCTGGCCCTGTTCCTGCTGGTGGGACTGCAGCTCGGTTACGTTTCCCTGCTGCTGGCTCACGTGACCTTCTGTCTGCCGTTTGTGGTGATTACCGTGATGGCCCGGTTAAGTGGTTTCGACGAGAGCCTGCCCGAGGCGGCCCGGGATCTCGGAGCCTCTGATTTCACCATGACCCGCACCGTGCTGATTCCGGTCATCATGCCGGCATTACTGGCAGGTTGGCTGCTGGGGTTTACACTGTCTCTCGATGATGTGGTGGTCAGCACCTTTGTCAGTGGCCCGAGCTATGAAATCCTGCCCCTGCGCATCTACTCCATGGTGCGTGTGGGGCTGAAACCCGAAGTGAATGCCCTGGGTACACTGTTGCTGGTGTTTTCACTGGCTATGCTGATGTTGTCTCAATGGATTCTGATAAGGAGCAAACGATGAAGAAACTGGCACTGGCCGGCTTGCTGGCATTGGGATTAACGGGGTGCAGTTCCGAGGAACCCCAGGTCCTCAACCTTTACAACTGGTCTGAGTACATGCCTCAAGAGGTCCTCGACCGTTTCACCGAGGAAACCGGCATCCAGGTGGTCTATACCACTTACGATAGCAACGAGGCCATGTATGCCCGTCTGAAGCTGCTGGATGAGAGCGCGGCTTACGACCTGACGGTGCCGTCGACTTACTACGTCAGCAAAATGCGCCAGGACGGCCTGCTGATGCCGATCGATCGCAGCAAGATCGAGGGTTTTGAAAATCTGGATCCGGAGCTGGTGAACCTGGATGTCGATCCGGACAACACATTCTCCGTGCCCTACCTCTGGGGTACCACGGGGCTGGCCGTGGACACTGCGGATATCGAAGGCGAGCCTGTCACCGCCTGGGAGGACCTCTGGCAGGATCGCTTCGAGGGCCGGGTGATGCTCACCAATGACATGCGGGAAGTCTTCCATGTTGGCCTGCGGGTACTGGGGTACTCCGGCAACAGCACCAATCCGGATGAAATTGAGGCGGCCTATGAGAAGCTCTCCGAGCTGATGCCGTCGGTTCGCACCTTTAACTCCGATGCGCCCCGCATGCCGTACCTGGAAGGCGAGACCGATGTCGGCATGATCTGGAACGGCGAGGCCGTGATGGGGCGGGAGGTCATGCCCAGCCTGGAGTACGTCTATCCGAAGGAGGGCATTATCGCCTGGCTGGACAGTTTCGTGATTCCGAAAACCGCGAAGAACCCGGAAGCGGCGCACAAGTTCATCAGTTTCGTACTGCGGCCTGAAATCTCCGCTCTGATCAGTGAAGAGATTGGCTACGCCACTCCGAACCTGGCGGCGAGGGATCTGATGCCGGACCAAGTCGCGAATAACCGGGCAAGCTATCCGAACGCCACCGACATGATCAATGCCGAGTTCCAGACCGACATCGGCGACGACGCCCTGCAGGTCTATGCCAAGTACTGGGAAATGCTGAAGTCCGGGCGTTAAGCGAGCCGAAATTTCAGCTTAGACGGTTACACCACCAGAACCGGACATTTGGCATTGGAAGCCACCCGGTGGGAAACACTCCCAAGGAACATGCCGTCCTTGTCGCTGTTGGTGCCTTTGGAGCCGACAACAATCAGGTCCGCCTCCTTGTCCTGGGCAAACTTGATGATCACCTTTGAGGGTTTTCCAGCCTTCACAAAGCCCCGGACTTTGGTGGCGCCATGCTCCTTAGCCAGTTCCTTGGCGTGATTGACCACGCCTTTGGCGTATTCCGAGAGCACCTTGTCCGGTATATCCATATCCGCGGGCCGCCCGATCGAGAGTGAGGCCTCGAACAGGCTATGGTGCTTGTATACGCAGATGATATAAATCTCGGCCTCCGGTATGAGTTTCTGTAGACCAATGGCCTTGTCCAGTGCCTTGAGTGACGTTTTTGAGCCGTCTACCGCGACCAGGATTCTTTTAAACATGGTTTTCTCCTTGAGATTCCGGTCCGTTTATCAATCCCTGAAGGCCAGGTCACGCAGGAACAGGGCAATATCCGGGAAGGCGATAATCAGGCCCGCAGCGGCGACCAACATCAAGATGAACGGTGGTGTGCCACGGATCACCTCCAGGTATGGACGTTTGAAGATGGCTATCGCCGTGAATATGTCGCAGCCAAAGGGCGGCGTAGCGGAGCCTATGGCGACCTGCAAGGTAATCAGTACACCAACGAGAACCGGGTCCAGCCCGGTAGCCGCGATCGCCGGAGCGAATATTGGTGTCAGCACCAGTATCACCACAATGGGATCCACGAACATGCAGGCGATAAAGAAAGACACACAGATTGCGATCAGTACCCCGACCGGGCCGGCTTCGTTCACACCGACCGCCTCAAGAATGGACTGGGGAATCTGGGCAAAGGAAATAATCCAGGAGAAGCCGTTGCCGACCGCCACCAGGATGAATACCACAGCGGTGATCAGGCCCGTGGATTTTGCGATTCTGTAAATGTCGGGAAGCTTCAGGGAACGGAAGACCACGAATTCCAGCAGGAACGCATAGAGTACGCATACAGCGGCGGCTTCCGTCGGGCTGAAGATGCCGCCGTAGATCCCGCCAACAATAATCACCGGGAACATCAGGGGCCAGAGGGCGCCTCTCACGGAGAGTACGCGTTGCATCCAGGTGGCCTTTTCCTCGGTAGGCACCTTGTTCTTGTAGGCGTAGATCAGGCAATAAATCGAGAACATCAACAGAATCATGATGCCGGGGCCGACACCGGCGATGAACAGCTCCGCGATTGACGTCTCGGAGATAACGCCGTAAATGATCATCCCGATACTGGGCGGAATCAGGAAGGCAATGTCACTTGAGTTGATAATCAACGCCAGAGTAAAAGAGTCGGAATATCCTGCTTTCAGCATCCTGGGGCGTAGCGGGGAGCCAACAGCCACAACGGTCGCCTGGGTGGAGCCGGAAACAGCGCCGAAAAGCGTGCAGGATGCGGCGGTGCTGATCGCCAGGCCGCCCTTCACGTGGCCGATGAAAGCCATAACCATATTGATCAGCCGGTCGGCGGATTGGCCTCGGGTCATGATATCCGCGGCAAGAATGAACATGGGGACGGCGATCAGTGAGGCTGGCCGGATACCCCCCATCATCTGCTGAACGAAGGTTTCCATCTGGCCGAAGCCGTCAAACATCATCACGAAGCCGACCACCGCCCCCGTGATCAGCGGAACCATCATCGGGAAGCCCAGCAGCAGCAACCCGATCATGACTAATATCATTATAGTTGCCATGTTTTATTATCCTTTCTTAATGCCAGCACCGGGCTTCATACTTCTGATTCAGTATCCGCGTAACCATCCACGACCCCGGTAGAGAGGTACACGTCCTTGCTGGTGAAATTCTTGATCGCCGTCAGCAGATACTGAATGCCGGTAATGGCAAAACCCACCGGTGCCCAGATATAGATCCACCAGATTTCAACCCCCAGTGCAGGCAAAATGCGGCCTCGGCTATGAAGAGTTACGATATATTCGTAGGAGTAGTAGCAAAGGAAGAACATGACTACTGAGGTGAACAGGGCGATAAAGATCATCAGGACCTTACGCCCCTTGGTCGGAATGGCATCGTAGATGGCAGACATTCGTATATGGCGGCCGTGCCTGGCGGCATATCCGATACCCGCGAAGGTAACCAGAATGATCAGGATCCGGTTGATTTCGCCGGAAAAGAATAGCCCTTCGCCAAACACGAAGCGGGCAATGACGTTCACACAGGTGTTGACGGCCATGAGGATGACACCCATCGCCAGCATTATGGCTTCTATCTTGCTGATCCAGACGTCGATCGTTCCCAGAAAACCGGGCAGGCCGGACTCGTAGGTGCCGGTATCGTCTTCCAGATCCGGTGAATTCTCGGACATGAGGTCTGCTCCAGAGAATGTCGCCTCGGGCCGGGGCGGGGTTAGTGCAGTTCCCGCCGATCTGGGCCGGCGGGAATGATTCCTTCAGGTTCAGTCTTCCTGAACTTCTTTCAGGTCTTTCTTGAACTGGTTCAGCAGTTCCTTGCCGCGCTTGCCCGTCATTTCGACGAACTTCTTCTCCACCTGAGGCGCACGAGCCTTGAAAGCCTCGATCTGTTTGTCGTTCAGGCGGGTCACGGTGACTTCATCACTGCCTTTCTTGATCTTGGCCAGGGATTCTTCGGCCAGACCGTTGATATGCACGATGATTTCTTCAAAGGCATAGTCAGCGGCGTTCTGGACCAGCTTTTTATCCGCGCCAGACAGCCGTTTGTAGAAATTCTGGTTGGCCATCAAGGCGGTGGTGAACCAGCCGTGCTTGGTGAAGATCAAGTTAGGGGATACCTCGTACAGACCGCCGGACTCGATCCAGAAAATGGGGTTTTCCTGACCCTGGATCATGTTGGTTTGCAGGGCACCGTAGACTTCACCCCAGGGCAGCGGCGTCGGTGTTGCGCCAAAGGCGGAGTAGGTTTCGGACAAAAGTGGGTTGGTCATAACCCGGATTTTTTTGTTTTTGAAGTCCTCGGGCTTGGTGACCTTCTCGTCCACGGTCACAACCATTTCACCTTCCGGGTACATCTTCAGAAGCTCGAGGCCTTTTTCCGCGTAGAGCTTGGGAAAGTCCTCGTTGATGGCCTTACTTTCCCTGAAGAACTCGATAACCGTGTCCATATCGGTGGGCATGAGGTAGGGAATGAAGAAGATCTGGGCTTCGGGAATCAGGGAACCGGTGAAGCCGGGAGACTGGTTAACGAAATTCAGGATGCCCGCCTGGGTCTGCTCCATGATGTCGTCGGACTCACCCAGCTCGCCGAAGCGGTAAATCTGCAGGGTGTGATCAGAATTTTCCTCGATGTATTCCTTGAACTTGTAGGCGAATACATCCTGTACGTCGCCTTCGTATTCCTCGTGCGCATAGCGCCAGTTCGCAGCGTTTACAGCGTTCGCCATGGTCATTGCAGCGAACGCGAACGCCGAAATTCCGGCCAGTTTTTTTAACTTGCTCATGCTGCTCATCGGGTTTTCTCCGTTCATTTTTTACCGAAATGTATGGTTACGTTAATAAAGATTGGCAAAATAAAGTGGTCTTCGCAAGAAAATGACCAAAACAATCATTTCAGAAGAGGTGGTTTTCCCGTTCCGGAAGTTCATGAGATTATGGTCGATTCGTAATCTGAAGGGCAGGTTTGTCGGCGTTCGCGGAGCTCACCGGCAATCCGGTCGAGACTGTTGCCAAGTCGCTGGGCATCGGGAAGATGCCAGAATAGGAAGTCCCTGATCGCGCACCAGGTCAAGCCCGGGCGCGATCGGTACCACTCGGTACTACTCG
>JAXHUV010000127.1:0-6635 GCA_034189445.1 Pseudomonadota bacterium | reverse complement strand
CAGTAGATTAGCCTTAAGTCCGACAGGCTGCTAGGAGAACCTGCCTGGCTTCGTTCAGTTTGGCTGCCAGGTAGTCGTTTCCGCCACGGTCCGGGTGGAGCTTCTGCATGAGCCGGCGATGAGCCATCACAATCTCCTGTTCGGTACAGCCAGCTTTCACGCCGAGGATATCGCAGGCCTCGCGCTCTGACATCCGAGCAACCGGATCAGGATCAGAACCATATTGGTGGCTTGCCCGTTCTTGCCCCTCGTCCTGCTGTTTTGCTCCCATGAACCGGTTGATGGCCGGGGCGAATTTCAGCAACGCTGGCAGCTTGCGCAACAGTGGAATCACGGCCGCCACCGCCGCCGTAAGCACATGGACGCGCCCGGTCAGAACCATGAACACCAGCAAGGCGCCGCCTATCACCAGGACAAGCTTCCAGGTGGCCGCCTTTTTCTTTTCGGCGGACACCGCGCCCCACTGCTTCAGAATCACAAACACGGCGGCCGCCAAGGCAATTCCCAGAATCCACTGCATGGTTGATCCGTCCTATGAATACGTCGTAATTCTGTCACCGACGGCTGTCATATTGCCAGTGCGCTGGACGGGCAACCGCTCGTTACGAAGACAGCCATTGTGCTTGCCGAATTCAGCGAGCCGGGAGTCCGACAGGCCGCTGGATAGAAACACATACAACCCGGTGGCAATAGCGACCCTGATTTTGTAGCATGCCATGCATCCCCAGTTTTAATACAGACCCTCAGGACCCCGACCATGCGCACTGCTTCCCGCTTTCTGATCGTCATCATATTTCTCGGCGTAGTGCTCGGAGGCATTTTTGGCTACAAGTTCTACCAGTTTGGCCAGATGCAAGAGCAGATGTCCCAGCCCCAGCCACCCGCCTGGATTTCCGCGGTTGATGCCCGGAACGAAGCCTGGACACCGGCCATCAAGGCTGTCGGCAGTATTGAGGCCATCAACGGCATCGAGGTGGCGAACGAGGTGCCTGGCGTCATTGAGACTATCAATTTCGAATCCGGGGACGCCGTCAAACGCGGCGAGGTGTTGATCCGGCTTGATGCAGCTATCGATGAGGCTGCACTGCGCACACGCCGCGCCGAGGCGCAACTGGCCGAGCAGGAGTTCAAACGGGTGTCCGACCTGCTGCCCAAGCGCGCGGTATCCCAATCGCAATACGACGAAGCCAAGGCCAATTTCGATGCCGCTCGCGCACGGGTGAATGAAGCAGAGGCTCAGCTTAGCAAGAAGATCATTCGTGCGCCCTTTGATGGCACTCTGGGTATCCGGATGGTCGACCAGGGCGAGTATATGGCCACCGGCACACCCATTGTCGAGATCAACATGCTGGATCCAATCTACGTGGACTACACCCTGTCCGAGAAAAACCTGCCCAATGTAAGGACTGGCTACCCGGTGGTCGCCACGGTCGCCGCTGTCCCCGAGCAGGAATTCAAGGGTTCCGTCAGCGCCATCAATACCTCGGTTAACCCGGAAACCCGGACCGTCAGAATCCGCGCCACGCTGTCGAACCCGGACAACCTGCTGCGCCCGGGCATGTTTGCGACCATTTTGACACAGCAGCCCGAAAACAACGAAGTCGTGACCGTGCCGCGCACCGCCATCTCCTATAACACCTACGGCGACTTTGTGTTTGTGGTTAAGGAAAACGAAGAGGGCAACCTGGTCGTTAACCGCCGCACGGTAACCACCGGCGAAACCCGCAACGCCCGTGTTGCGGTTCTGTCCGGACTGGAAGCAGGCGAAACCGTCGTCGAAAAAGGCTTGTTGCGCCTGCGGGCGGGGCAGAGAGTTGCCATCCAGCAACAGGACCAGAAGCAGGGAGCATCTGAGTAATGCGCTTCACTGACATATTCATCCATCGTCCCGTACTGGCAACGGTGGTCAGCCTGCTGATCCTGCTTCTCGGCGCCCGGGCAGCCATGGAAATGGAAATCCGGCAGTATCCGGAGCTCGAGACCACCACGGTGACCGTGACAACAGCCTATCCCGGTGCCAGTTCCGACCTGATCAAGGGCTTCATTACCACGCCACTGCAGCAGGCCATTGCCGAAGCCAGTGGCATCGACTACCTGACTTCCACCAGTTCCCAGGGCACCTCCACCATTGAAGCAAAGATGGTGCTGAACTACGACGCCAATGCGGCCCTGGCGGAAATCCAGGCCAAGGTGGCCAGCCAGCGTAATGTGCTGCCGGCCGAAGCCGAAGACCCGGTAATCACGTCCACCACCGGTGACTCAACGGCCCTGATGTACATTGCCTTCTATAGCGATGAATTGGCCGTGCCCCAGATCACCGATTATCTGACCCGTGTTGTCCAGCCCCGGCTGCAGGCATTGCCCGGAGTCGGCAAGGCGAATTTGCTGGGTCGCAAATTCGCCCTCAGGGTGTGGCTGGATCCGGAACGTCTGGCGGCGGTGGATATGACACCTCAGGAGGTGGTCGCGAAGCTTCGCGCCAACAACTATCAGGCGGCTGTGGGTAATACCAAGGGTATTTATACCAAAATCAGCATGACCAGCGACACCGATGTCGCTGACCCGGATGCATTCCGCAATCTGGTGGTCAAGCAGTCCAATGGCACCCAGATCCGTTTGCAGGATATTGCCCGTGTTGAGCTGGGCTCGGAAACCTACGATCAGTTGGCTCTTTATAATGGCCAGCCGGCCACCTATGTCGCCATTGAACTGGCCCCCGGAGCCAACCCGCTGACGGTCGCCGGCCTGGTGAAGGGCGAGCTACCGGATATTGAGCGCCAGCTTCCGGCCGGACTGAATGTGCGTCTGGCCTACGATGCCTCTGACTTCATCGAGGATTCCATCAACGAGGTCATCCAGACACTGCTGGAAGCCATGGTGATCGTTCTGGTGGTGGTGTTCCTCAGCCTCGGTTCGGTCCGGGCCTCGGTAGTGCCGTCGATTGCAGTCCCGCTGTCACTGATCGGCGGCGCCTTCATCATGCTGATGTTCGGCTTTTCGCTGAACCTGCTCACCCTGCTCTCCATGGTGCTGGCCATCGGCCTTGTGGTGGATGATGCCATCATCATGGTGGAGAACGTGCATCGGCACATCGAAGAAGGCGAGTCCCGTTTTGAGGCCGCGATCAATGGCGCCCGGGAAATGGCGGTTCCGATCATCGCCATGACCACCACCCTGGTGGCGGTATACGCGCCCATCGGCTTCATGGGCGGGCTTGTTGGTTCGCTCTTTACCGAGTTTGCTTTCACACTGGCGGGCACCGTGGTTATTTCCGGCATCATTGCCCTGACCCTTTCTCCCATGTTGTCCGGTAAGGTTCTCAAACCCCATGGCAACCCCGACAAATTCGAGAGGGTCGTTGAGAAAGTCTTCAATGGCCTTGCCGCGACCTACAAATCCGCCCTGAGTTCACTGATGCAGACCAAATCGGTGGTGGTTTTCTTTGCGGTCGTCGTACTGGGTTCCATTTACTTCATGGTCTCGATGAGCCAGAACGAACTGGCTCCCACCGAAGATCAGGCAGTCCTGTTTTACCAGGGCCTTGGCCCGCAGACCTCGACCCTGGACTATCTCCTGGAGCATGGCGCGGAAGTCCAGGAGCGTATGGCAACGGTCCCGGGCTACAACGAGGATTTCATGATCATCGGTATTACCAGCCCCAATGCGGTATTCGGCGGCTTCAAGCTGGCACCCTGGAGTGAGCGGGAGATCAGTCAGTTTGAAGCTCAGCCGAAGCTGGATGCCGAACTCAAGAAGGTGACCGGTCTGCAAACGGCGGTGTTCCCACGCCCCTCCCTGCCTGGCTCCGGCGGTGGCCTGCCGTTCCAGTTCGTGATTACCACCGGCAGCAGCTATGATCAGCTGGACCAGGTAGCGGATGAACTGCTGGGCAAAGCCATGGGCAGCGGTAACTTCATGTTCCTGCAGAAGTCCATCAATTTTGATCGTCCGATCACCCGCATCAACGTTGATCGGGACCGGGTGGCGGACCTTGGCCTGTCCATGCAGGACGTTGGCCAGGGCCTGTCGAGCATGCTCGGTGGCGGTTACATCAACCGGTTCAGCATGGATGGCCGCTCCTACAAGGTCATTCCGCAGGTTGACCAGCAATTCCGGCTGGATGCCCAGGCGCTCAATGAGTATTACATTCGTGCCGATAACGACGAACTGGTGCCACTGGGCAGCGTAGTCAGCTTCAGCCAGGATGTTGAACCCTCCAACCGCACCCAATTCAACCAGCAAAACTCCCTGACACTCCAGGGCGTGGTAACGCCGGGCGTAGCCGCGGGCACCGCCATGGACTTTATGGAACAGACCGCAGCGGAGGTGTTTCCTCAGGGCTTCAGCTACGACTACACCGGCCAGAGCCGCCAACTGGCCACCCAGGGCAGCGCCCTGATGGTGACCTTCTTCCTCTCACTGCTGGTGATCTACCTGGTTCTGGCCGCCCAGTTCGAAAGCTGGCGGGATCCGTTCATCATCCTGGTATCGGTGCCCATGTCGGTTGCCGGAGCCATGGCGTTTATCGTGCTTGGCTTCGCCACCATGAACATCTATACCCAGGTGGGCCTGATCACGTTGATTGGGGTGGTGTCCAAAAACGGGATCCTGATTGTCGAGTTCGCCAACCAGCTGCAGAAGGAACGCGGGCTTAACAAGATGGATGCGGTGATTGAGGCGGCGGCAATTCGCCTGCGGCCAATCATTATGACATCCATGGCGCTGATTTTCGCCATGGTGCCACTGCTGATCGCCGCCGGCCCGGGTGCGGAGAGCCGTTTTGCCATCGGCCTGACCATCAGCGCCGGACTGGGTATTGGTACCCTGTTCACCATCTTTGTGTTGCCAGCGTTCTATATTCTGCTGGGCCGGGATCATCACGGCTCACCGGACGAAGAACCGGCAACGATTCCCCGGGCCAATACAATAGGGTAGGCTGGCAGCCTCTGACCATCGTGGACAATCGTTGAAACCGTGACTCTTGGAACCCTGTTCTGGCTGTTCGTGGCCGGATTCGCTGCCTGGTACTGGTGGCGCGCCAAAGCCATCAAGGATTTCGTGCTTCAGGCCGCGCACCGCTACTGCAAAAGCATGGACGTGCTGCTGCTGGATGACGCCGTATTCCTCCGTGGTCTCTGGTTCAAACGCGACGATCAGGGCCGGGTGCGCGTCTGGCGCCGGTTTCTGTTTGATTTCACGTTTACCGGCGAAGAACGCTACACCGGCCGTATCATCATGCTGGGCCAGCAGATCCAGCATATGGAACTGGAACCCCACCGGTTTTCCTGAATACGCAGCCCGCACAAGGAAGGGCGCTCCGCTGCGGCAATCACCTATCCGCCACTGCATTACACCTATGTTTGGGTTTCCTATACTAACGGGGTCATTTCCAACCAACAGACAGGGACAATGGACATCCAGAACGACCACCGTTACGCGATCAACCTGAATGTTCGAGGCATTCAACCTTCGGCTACCCTTCGCATCAACGAACTGAGCAACCAGCTCAAATCCGAGGGAAAGGACATTATCAAACTCGGGCTGGGGCAATCGCCCTTCCCGGTTCCCGATCGCGTGGTGGAGGCGCTCAGGGAGCACGCCTGGCCCTTGTCAACTTCGACGGTGCCCAATCCCTGCACCTCGCCGGTGGTGACTATGCAGAACAGGTGCTGGGCGACGACTTCGTCAAACAGGCGTGCCCACGGCTGATCACGGCCATGGACAAGATGGAGCAGTGGCTGAACAGCCTCTGATTCCGCCGTGTTAGACTGGCGCTCTCACTCTCTTACGGGATTTCAACGAGGGCACCATGTCTAATTCTGTTTCTCTGCTCGAGATTACCGACTTTACCGAAAACCTGGCCCGGGAGGCCGGCGAACTTATTCGGCGCGAACGGGACGGCAAGGCCCTGCGCACCCGTTACAAACACCAGACCGAACTGGTAACCCACGCCGACGTCATGGCCGACGAGTTGATCACCGAAGCCATCCGCAAGCGTTTCCCCGGCCACCGAATCCTCTCCGAAGAAACCATGCCGGACCTGAGCCAGGCCGAAGAGCTGGACACCCCGCTCTGGATCGTGGACCCCATAGACGGCACCGTAAACTACGCCTACGGCCATCCTCAGGTGGCGGTATCCATTGCCTATGCTGAAAAAGGTCGCGTTCAGGCGGGAGTGGTCCATGCGCCGTTTCCCGGGGAAACCTTTCGGGCAACCCGATCGGAAGGCGCGACTCTGAATGGCCGTCCCATACGGCACAGTGGCGCTACGGTTCCGAGGGACTCCCTGTTCGCCACCGGTTTCCCCTACACCAAGGACGCCCTGGAACCGCTGATCAAACGCCTGGATGCGATGATTCACCAGTGCCGCGACCTGCGCCGGATAGGCTCAGCAGCCCTGGATATCTGCTGGGTGGCCTGCGGCCGACTGGATATCTACTACGAAAACGTCAACCCCTGGGACTTCGCCGCCGCCCGCCTGATCGCCCTGGAAGCGGGCGCCACAGCGGGGCATTTCAGCGAAGTGCCCGAGGACTACCCCGCCGACCTCTGGGGCCGCGATATTCTGATCTCGGCGCCGGCTGTCTGGGAACCTGTTCGGTCTATCCTCCGGTCTGCCTCCGGATACGACTGAG
>JAXHUV010000126.1:0-6664 GCA_034189445.1 Pseudomonadota bacterium | reverse complement strand
GCCTGCTCCGGTGTCCGGGTTATCAATCTGATGAATGACCAAAGATGCGCCATTTTAATCGCTGAGCAAATCAAGTACCAGAAAGTCTTTTCAAAACCCGTACCAAATATGAAACACTCTCCGGTTATGTTTCAAAACTAAACTCGCAGGGCGATACCAGATACCGCCTTTACCAGATTTATTCGATAACTTATTCTGCATTGCAAAACAAAATAGCAGTCTGAGTATCCAGTTACGACCAGGGAGGCCAAATGAAGGTTCTATTTGTAGCAGGTGACCCCAAGCCGGAACGCTGGACAGTTCCCATCAAGGAACTGTTGCCGGAGGCAGAGGTTCACGTCTGGGATCCCGACGGTCCGGCTGTCGACGCCGACTACGCCATCGTCTGGCAGCCACCGGCAAAACTGTTCGAGCGGGAGAAGCAGCTCAAGGCGGTGTTCAACCTCGGTGCCGGTATAGACGGGCTTCTGAAAGTCCCCAATCTGCCGGCAGACCTGACCGTGGTTCGTCTGGAAGACGCCGGCATGTCGGTGCAGATGGCCGAGTACGTGCTGCACCAGTTGCTGGAAGCCAGCCGCGGGATGGAAACCTACCGGGAACAGCAACGCCAGGGCATCTGGAAGATTCATCGTCCGATCAAGCGCAGCGAGTGGCCGGTGGGCGTCATGGGGCTCGGCCATATCGGCAAGCGGGTGGCCCGCACCCTGGCAGACCTGGATTACCGGGTGAATGGCTGGGCCCGTGGGGAGCATAACCTCGAAGGTGTCAGCACCTTTGCCGGTCCGGACCAGCTCGGTGAATTCCTGAAATCCACCCGGGTTCTGGTCAACACCCTGCCCCTGACCGATGAAACCCGGGATCTCATCGACTATGAACTGCTCAGCCAGTTGCAGCCGGGCGCGGTGCTGATCAATGTTGGCCGGGGCGAGCACCTGGTCGAGGAAGACCTACTAAGAGCCCTGGATGAGGGCAAACTGGTCCGGGCCTCCCTCGACGTGTTCCGTAAGGAGCCGCTGCCCGAGGGACATCCGTTCTGGCAACGCAGTGAAATCACCATCACCCCTCACATCTCCGCAAGAACACTGCGGGATGCCACCCTGGAACAGATCACCGGCAAGATCCGGGATCATGCCCAGGGCCGCGCTATTACCGGGATTGTCGATACCAGCCGCGGTTACTGATCTGAGCGGCCGGCACCGATCATGCCACGGTCGGTGCCAGCCAGGCCACCAGGGCCGTCAGTACCAGCAGCAGGGGCACGGCGATCAACACGAACCGCCCGTTCCACCGAAACGCCACCACCCACCGCGACACCTGTCCGAACCGGGAAAGCAGCATCACCGAAGGACCGAAGGGCGAGAGCATCATGGCCAGGGAAAAGCCGATCACCAGGGCCACGGCAACCGGCAACGGATTCAGCCCGCCAGCCACCAGCTCCGGTAACAATCCAGCCTGAACACTCAGCACCGTGATGGGAATGACCCCGATCATGGAGAACATGGGCATCATCAGCATCCCCAGCACCGCCACCAGGAAAACGCCGCTGCCGCTCTGGAGCAGGCCGGCGAGCGCACCGGCGGGAATCACTGCCGACAGGGCCACCCCGAGAATGGCCGAGGCGGCAAAAATGGCCATTTCGTTGTTCATGGTCCACACCTGCTCCGCACCCTCCCGCAGAACCGGCACCAACCTCCACTTCTGCCCGAACATGTAAAGCAGGGTCACGGAAGGCACCGTCAGCATGGCCGCCACCGACACCTTGAGCCCGGTGCTCGCCACCAGGGCCGCCATCACCGCAAAGACCACCAGAATGAGTGCCAGCAAACGCCCGGTACCCGCCGGCCAGCCCTCAAGGGCCATTCGTTCACTGCTGACCCTGCGGAACCGGCGCTGCTCCAGCACCCAGCCAACGGCCACCAGCAGCAGTGCGGCAATCACTCCGAACGGCAACAACAGCGACCAGCTCAGCTGGGGCAACTCCCGGGTGAGGATGGCCACCGCCACGCTGGTCGGCGCCACCAGTGGCACAAGGGCAAAGCCCCTGAGAGCACTGATCAGAACGCTGCGCAACCATTGCAGGCGCGACTCGCCGGTAATGCCTCGCTCATGCAACGTCTCCGACAGGGTTCCACAGAGCAGGTTCATCATGCCGAAACTCAGCACCGAGGCGATGCCACAGCTGACCAGGGCATATTTCGGGTACAGCCAGCCTGGCCGGCCGCCCAGCAGCACATCGTGGATCCGGCGCAACACCTCGAACCGGCGCACCAGGCACTGCATCATCCCCAGACTGCCCAGAAACGCCGAATAGAATGCCGCATCTGACGCTGCTTTCACCAGCTGATCCGTCCCCAGTGAGCCATAGGCGGCAAGGCCACCCAGTACCGCAAAGGAGAGCAGCAGCAACGTGCGGGCATAGCCCTGCAGACGCCCGGCACCCAACAGGAAAGCAGCAACAAAGATGCCGCCGGCAAACGCGCTCAACTCCCGATTCCCGAGACAGATGGCGACCAACTCAATCAGCACCGCCAGCGATACCAGCCATTGCAGAATCGTGTTCATAGCCGCCCCGACCAGCGACGCTTGATCACTGTTTGCATTTCCATAATACCCGGATTAGTCTTTTGCCATTCATTTACAAAACTGCGTTTCGCTAAACGAAACTATATTAACACACAACGCCGGGAAATCTCATGATTGGGCCTCCCGCTCATTGCCTGCAGGAGAATACGAATGGCTTCCGCACCCTGGAATGACCTGCTGAATTTCGACGCACAACTGGACGAGACCGAGCGTCAGGTCCGCGACAGCATCCGCAGCTTCTGTGACCAGCAGCTGATGCCCGGCATCATCGAAGCCAACCGGCACGAGAAATGCGACCGCAACATCTTCAACCAGATGGGCGAACTGGGCATGCTCGGCGCCACGCTGCCGGAGGAATATGGCGGCCCTGGTCTGAACCACGTCTGCTACGGCCTGATTGCCCGGGAAGTAGAGCGCGTGGATTCCGCCTACCGCTCGGCCCTGAGTGTGCAGTCTTCCCTGGTCATGTACCCGATCTTTTTCTACGGCAAGGAAGCGCTGAAGCAACGGATTCTGCCCAAACTGGCTTCCGGTGAATACGTGGGCTGCTTCGGCCTGACCGAATCCAACCATGGTTCCGATCCCGGCGGCATGGAAACCCGCGCGAAGAAGGTCGACGGAGGTTATCTGTTGAGTGGCTCCAAGACCTGGATCACCAACTCACCCATTGCCGACATCTGCGTGGTCTGGGCCAAGCTGGGCGGCAAGGTGAACGGCTTTGTCATCGAACGCGAAGGGGCCAAGGGACTGGACACCCCGAAGATCCAGGGCAAGTTCTCCCTGCGGGCCTCCGACACCGGCTCCATTTTCATGGATGAGGTGTTCGTACCCGAGGAAAACCGCCTCGAAGTGGAAGGCCTGAAGGGTCCGCTGAGCTGCCTGAACAAGGCCCGCTTCGGCATCAGCTGGGGCGCCCTGGGTGCGGCGGAATTCTGCTGGCACGCCGCCCGCAACTACACCCTGGAGCGCAAGCAGTTCGGCAAGCCCCTGGCCGCCAACCAGCTGATCCAGAAGAAGCTGGTGGATATGCAGACAGAGATCACCATTGGCCTGCAATCCGTACTTCAGCTCGGTCGCATGATGGATGCCGGTATCGCCACTCCGGATGCGGTGTCACTGCTCAAGCGCAATAATTGCGGCAAAGCCCTGGACATCGCCCGGGTTTCCCGGGACATGCACGGCGGCAACGGCATTGCCGACGAGTACCACGTCATCCGCCACGTCATGAATCTTGAGGCGGTGAATACCTACGAGGGCACCCACGATGTGCATGCCCTGATTCTTGGCCGGGGCCAGACCGGGATTCAGGCGTTCAGCTGATATTCCGGGAAATTCCAGCACCCAGCGGAACAGCCCCTCGTCGCGAGGGGCTGTTTCGCGTCAGGCAGTAACGCTGTTATTCAATATCCACCAGCACCTCACCGGGCACAACCCGATCGCCCTTGGCGATAAACACGCCCTTCACCGATCCGGAAATGGTTGCCTTTACCTCGGTTTCCATCTTCATGGCTTCGATGATCAGCACCGGATCTCCAGCCTGGACCTCGTCACCCTCAATGACCAGCACATCGACAATGTTACCGGGCATACTGGTGTAGTGACGTGACCTTCCTTGCTGGCGCTGGCTCTGCCACCACTTTTGGCGCTGCCTTCATTACCGTCGCCATGGGACTCCAGGTGAATTTCCTCGGGAACACCATCCACTGTCATGTAGAACCGGCGTTCGCTGTCGCTGACCGGGTTGGCTCCTGTCACGTGGATATCATAGCTCTCACCATGGACCGTGATCTTGAACCGGGTGTCCACCGGGCCACCACTGCTTTTGGCCGGTAACGGCTCGAGCGGCTCCGGCTGGAGCGTGACATCCCGCCGCTGCTCCAGATAGGCCCTGGCCTGATCCGGGAACATGGCGTAAGTCAGAACATCTTCCTCGCTGGTCGCCAGGTCTCCGACCTGTTTGCGCAGCTCATCCAGCTCCCGCGGAATAAGGTTGGCCGGGCGCTCTTCCACCAGTTCTTCCTCGCCAACCGCGCGGCGTTGCAATTCCTGATCCACCGTTGCCGGGGCCTTGCCATACCAGCCCTGCAGGTATTTCTTCACCTCGTTGGTGATAGAGTCGTATCGCTTGTCCGCCAGCACATTGATCACCGCCTGGGTGCCCACAATCTGGGAGGTTGGAGTGACCAGCGGCGGATAACCCAGGTCCTTGCGGACCCGCGGAATTTCCTCGAACACATCCTGGATACGATCCAGGGCACCCTGTTCCTTGAGCTGGTTGGCGAGGTTCGACATCATGCCACCGGGCACCTGGGACAGCAGGACCGACGTATCGACACCGTTGTAGTCACTCTCGAACTGGTGGTATTTCTTGCGCACGTCCCGGAAATGGCGGGAGGCCTTGTCGAGTAACTCCAGGTTCAGCCCGGTTTCAAAGCCCGCGTCATGCAAAGAGGCCACCAGGGATTCGGTGGGTGGATGACTGGTACCGCCGGCAAAGGCAGACAGCGCGGTATCGATGTGATCAACCCCGGCTTCCATGGCAGCCCACTGACACATGGGCGCCATGCCCGACGTGGCGTGGGAGTGCAGGAACACGGGCAGGCTCAGGGTCTGCTTCAGCTTGCCCACCAGCTCGGCGGTCACCGCCGGCGTCAGCAGACCGGCCATGTCCTTGATGGCAATGCTGTCTGCACCCATCTCCGCCATGGCTTTGGCCTGCTCCAGATAGGCATCGGTGTTGTGCACCGGGCTCACGGTGTAGCAGATGGTGCCCTGGGCGTGTTTACCGGCCTTCTTTACGGCCTTGATGCTGGTTTCCAGGTTTCGGACGTCGTTCAGGGCATCAAAAATACGGAACACATCCATACCGTTTTCCGCCGCCTTGGCCACAAAGGCCTCGACCACGTCATCGCCGTAATGGCGATAGCCCAACAGGTTCTGCCCCCGCAGCAGCATCTGCAGACGGGTGTTGGGCAAAGCCTTGCGCAGGGTGCGCAGGCGCTCCCAGGGATCTTCCTTCAGGAATCGGACGCAGGCGTCGAAGGTGGCACCGCCCCAGCATTCCAGGGACCAGTAGCCGGCCTGGTCCAGCCATTCGCAGGCTGGCAGCATGTCTTCGGTACGCAGCCGCGTGGCAATCAGGGACTGATGGGCGTCCCGCAGGATAACGTCAGTAATGTGAATCTTGCGCTTGGTCATGGGATCTCTCCGATATTCTTTTACAGGCCCGCCTGGGCTGCGATAGCCGCAGCGATGGCAGTGGCGATGGATTCAGGACGGGTCTTGGTGCTGTATTCCAGCAACTGGGGGTTCCGCTCGACGAAGCCGGTGTTGAAATCTGCCGCCTGGAAGTCCGCGTGCTCCAGGATCTGCCGGTAATAGGGAATGGTGGTCTGGACACCGTAAATGCCCATGTCGCCGAGCGCGCGGCGCGAACGGGCAATCAGCTCTGGCCAGTCCATGGCCCAGACAATCAGCTTGGCGCACATGGAGTCGTAATAGGGCGGAATCTCGTAGCCGGTGTACATGTTGGCGTCAGTGCGCACCCCCGGACCGCCGGCGGAGTAATAGCGGCTGATCCGGCCAAAGCTGGGCAGGAAGCCGTTCTTCGGATCCTCGGCGTTGATACGGAACTGGGCGGCAAACCCCCGATAGGAGATATCCTCCTGCGTCAGCCCCAGGGGCTCTCCCGCAGCGATACGGATCTGGGCCTTGATGATATCGACACCGGTAATTTCCTCGGTGATCGTATGCTCCACCTGTACCCGGGTGTTCATTTCCATGAAGTAAAAGCTGCCATCGTGATCCAGCAGAAACTCGACAGTACCGGCGTTGACGTAGCCACACTGTTCTGCGACCCGCCTGGCGAGATCGCCAATGTACTCCCGCTGGCTCTCCTCCAGCTGCGGTGACGGTGCCAGCTCGATCAGTTTCTGGTTACGGCGCTGGATCGAACAGTCCCGCTCGTATAGATGAACGACGTTACCGTGGGTATCGGCCAGGATCTGCACCTCGATGTGACGGGGCTCGATGATGCATTTCTCCAGAAACACCTCGGCGCTGCCGAAGGCCTTGGTGGCCT